>CAZOPG010000149.1:0-5766 GCA_964581585.1 uncultured Planctomycetaceae bacterium
ATTTTTTGGTTTTCTTTTCAAGCATTCCCTGAAGAACAGTTCCCATCAGTGCATCCGTCATTCCTGCACCGCCTGAACCGACCATAACGTCGGGAGTAATCTGAATTCCTCTTTCCGCAACAAGTTTCATTATCTCGATTAGTGCGGCATTGTCGGAGCCGATAACCTCGGAAATCTTCCTGTATGCTTCAGCCTTTGCCTCTGCAACAAGTTTTAACTGTTCTGCCTCAGCTTCGGCGGCAATGATCTTGCCTCGTTTTTGTTCAGCAGCAATTTTCACTTCATAAGCGGCTGTTGCAAGGCGTTTTTCCTCTTCAGCTTCCTGTGTAGTTTTCGACAGAGCCTTTTGTTTTTCAGCGGCAAGCTGCTGCTGTTCAAATGTTTTTATTTCCTGCAGGGCGATCTCGCGGTCAGTCTGGGTTTTCAATAGGGTTCCAAGGCTTTTTTCATCGCCGATATCGCCGATACGGACGGCTAAAACAGTTACGCCATATTTTTCGAGTTCCTCTTTTAGCATTTTTGCGCTTTGGGCTTCCTGGACAGAACGGTTCTGGACATATTCAAGAGCCTTGACTTTTTCCGCATTGTTTCTAAAAACCGCACGCAATGCCGGAGTAACCAGTTTTGTCAGGACGAGGTCATCATCACCAATTTTGGCGACTACGCGCGGTGCGTTTTGAGACTCTATAAGATATGTTACGCGGACATCTACTGGAAATGTGAAGCCGTCAGCGCTGCGAACGGTTATCGGTTTTAAAGGCTGCGTTTTTCTTTCGCCTCGCTCGACTCCAGCGGTATAGCTTACCTTTACCTGCCGGGTGCTTATCACAGTAACTTCAAAGGCACCGGTATTAAGATAGTATTCCTGTGGCAGTAAAGGCGTTCGTATTATTCCTCTTCGTCCTTCTTCGACGAGTCCGTCTTCGGATTTTACAACTTCCCCTACATTGCTTTTTATCACTGCGACACTTCCGACGGGAACATTTGTTACCTTGGCAAATGTAATCTTAAACAATCTGGTATTTAGGCGGTATGTACCAGGGTTAAGCACTGTCAGTTGAGGACCTTTGAAGCCTTTTCCCTTGCTGAGGAAGTACGCCGCATCGAGCATTTTCTTAGGGTCGGCCCATTCTGGTGCATAGATGGTGTTCGCTGGCAAGCTTAATCCGTCGATAGCTTGAACCAGACCAACCTTTCCGGCTTCGACTTTCACCATTGGTACCTTGTTAATGTTATACTTCCAGGGCCAGTAGAAAAAATGCCAACCTGGAGCAAGGACAGGTGCCTGAACACCGTTTTCGCCATCAACAGCAAGGATTTTGCCCGGTGGCAGTTTACCGCCGCCAAATTTCTTCTCGACGATTCCTACCTCATCACCGCCAATACTCACGACCGAGCTTCCCACAGCAATTGCGAGTACTACGAGTACGATTAAAATGATAATCAACGGCCTGAACTTACGAACATCTACAACTTCCCATGCCTGTTCCATAATGTCTTCCTTTCAAGATTAAGGGAAAATTCCCTATTTAATTTGTTGTGATTATAAATGCAAACAATACGATTTCATAGCATTATATTTTGCATTAGCACCGACATCATCCGCCGCCGACGAGGCGTACCAACTCGATTGATTGGCCGGGACGGATTTTTGTCTCGGCAAAGTCCTTCCGCCTTATGATATTGCCGTCAATTTCAGCGACGACGGTGGCCTCGCTGATCTTCATCTCGGTCAATAAATCCATAACAGTTGCCGGAAACTTATTGGCAAATGTCCTGTCTTTCCCGTTTATTTTCAATACATTCATTTCACTACTCTTATTTTACCAGTGAATTGACGAGGATACGCTTTTTTGCTGGCAAGTCAAGATTCTTCTTGCATAGCATTGCCGCTTTGGTATAATAGCCGCCATGGTATGTAATACTTCTACAATTTGTACTCGTTCGGCAGCAGGACAGCTCTGTTCGCTGCTATTGCTGCGCCTTTAGGCGCACAAACTCCCCCTACATATATCAAAACCCTTATTTTCGTATTTCTTGTAGAAATTTGCGCGATTTTAGTGCATAATCCTGTGTTCTGGAAAACAATAGGAGACCTGAGATGTCTACTGAAAAAATTATGATTTTCGATACAACTTTACGCGACGGTGAGCAGGCGGCCGGTACTCGGCTTGATGCCCGGGAAAAGCTCGAGATCGCCCAGCAGCTAGCCAGACTTGGCGTTGATATCATTGAGGCTGGCTTTCCAATCTCATCGCCTGAGGATTTTGCCGCGGTTAAGCTTATCGCGCAAGAGGTGAATGGGCCGACGATTTGCGGCCTGTCGAGAGCAGTAGCCGCTGATATCGATGCCTGCGGAAAAGCTCTGGAAAAGGCGAAGTCTTCGCGCATACATACCGGGCTTGGAATAAGCGATATCCACATCGCGGGCAAGTTTAGTGACACCAAGTACGGCAACACACTGGCCGAAAAAAAAACCAAAGCCATAGAGATGGCTGTCGATGCGATCAAACGTGCTCGACAGTACACCGATGACGTGGAGTTCTATGGCGAAGATTCCGGCCGAGCTGAAAAAGCTTACCTTTATGAGATACTTGAGGCGGTTATCGATGCCGGTGCGACTGTTTTGAATATTCCAGACACCACCGGCTATGCGATTCCGGAGCAGTTTGGCTCTCTAATTGCTGATATAAAAATCAATGTTCCTAATATTGACAGGGCAATAATAAGTGTTCATTGCCACGATGATCTCGGAATGGCGGTGGCGAACAGTCTGGCTGGTATTGCAAACGGTGCACGGCAGGTTGAAGGCACCATAAACGGTATTGGCGAACGTGCCGGTAATGCCGCTATAGAGGAAGTTGTTATGGCTATCCAAACTCGGCGGGATTTCTTTGACGTGGATACAAATATTAAAACTTCGGAATTCTATCGAACCAGCAGAATGGTTTCTGACATGCTCGGTATGCCGGTTCCGGCCAACAAGGCGGTTGTAGGTGAGAATGCCTTTGCGCACAGTTCGGGAATCCATGTTGATGGCGTTCTGAAAAAACGTGAAACTTATGAAATTATGAAGCCCGAAGATGTAGGTGTGCCGCAAAGCAGGGTGATTTTAACCGCTCGAACCGGCCGGCACGGACTTCGGCATCGGCTTGAAGAGGTCGGTTATAAACTTACAGACGGCGAACTGGAAAACGTGTATCAACGATTCATCCTTATTGCTGATAAGAAAAAGGAAGTCTTTGATGAGGATCTTGCTGCGATTATCAGCGATGAGGTTCGCGCAATCGAACATGTTTTCGATCTGAACTATCTGCACGTTTCCTGCGGCACAGGAACTCTGCCGACAGCAAGTGTAAAGATTATGACAAAACAAGGCGAGACGCAGGCAGCAGCCTGTGGAGATGGGCCGGTCGATGCTGCTTATGAAGCAATACGAATTGCCACGAAGCAGTCACCAAAACTCGAAAATTACTCGATACGCGCAGTAACCGGCGGAAAGGAAGCACTCGGTGAAGCAACCGTGCGAATACGTTCTAACGAAAGAACCTATATCGGCAGAGGTGCCTCCACTGATATTATCGAAGCGTCAGCTAAGGCTTATGTTGACGCAATTAACAGAATGATGGTAAGAAAAGGAGTATGATAAAATTATGTCAATGACAATAACGGAAAAGATACTTGCCGTTGCGGCTGGTGAAAAACAGGTTAGCCCGGGCGATCTTATTAATGCTAACATCGATTGTATAATGTGTCATGATGTTACGACGCCGCCGGCAATTTCTATGCTTAAGGAAAAGGGCATCGATCAGATTTTTGATCCTGATAAAATTGTTGTTACGCCGGACCATTTCCAGCCTGCTAAGGATATTAAGAGCGCTGAACTTCATAAACGGCTGGATACATGGGCAAAGGAAAAGAAAATTAAAAATTACTATCCGATCGGCAAGGCTGGCGTTTGTCATGCACTTCTGCCGGAACAGGGACATATCCGGCCGGGTGAGGTAATTGTCGGCGGAGACAGCCACACCTGTACTTACGGTGCGTTTGGAGCTTTCAGTACCGGCATTGGCTCAACCGATTTAGCTGCCGCTATCGCCATGGGACAGCTCTGGTTCCGTGTGCCAGCATCGATAAAATTCGTGCTCAATGGTTCGCTTGGCAAAGGTGTTTACAGCAAAGACGTAATCTTAGCTGCGATAGCGAAGATAGGCACGGACGGTGCATTGTATAAAGCGATGGAGTTCGTTGGCCCGGCTCTGGCTGAGATGTCGATGGAAGCCCGAATGACAATCACTAATATGGCGATTGAAGCTGGCGGCAAAAACGGTATTATGGCTGTTGACGATATTACGAAAAAATATCTGAAAGGACGGCTAAAGGATAGTTCTGATTATATGGTTTATGAATCTGACGCTGATGCTGAATATGAGAGCATAATTGAAATCGACTGTTCAACCCTGGAGCCGATAGTTGCTCTCCCGCATCTGCCAAGCGGCGGAAAGACCATTAGCGAATGTGCAGGAATCGAAATGGATCAGGCCTATATTGGCAGTTGTACCAATGGCCGAATCGAGGATTTGAGAATAGCAGCAGAAATTCTCAAAGGCAAAAAGGTCACGATAAGAACTATTGTTGTCCCGGCCACCCCTGAGATATGGAAGCAGGCAAAAGATGAGGGCCTGTTCGACGTGTTCTACGATGCGGACTGTGTGATTTCTGCGCCTACCTGCGGAGCGTGTCTCGGCGGATTTATGGGCATACTTGCTGCAGGCGAAAAGTGCGTGAGCACGACCAATAGAAATTTTGTCGGCAGAATGGGCAGCCCGAAAAGCGAAGTCTATCTTGCCAGTCCGGCAACAGCAGCGGCAAGCGCAGTAGAAGGAAAATTAACCGATTGTAGAAAATATATTTGAGGAAAAAATGGCAAAAGCACATACTTATAAACGAGACCATATAAATACCGATGAGATAATTCCAGCGAGGTACTTAAACACTGACGACACAGCTGAACTTGCTCAGCACTGTATGGAAGATCTGGATACTGGATTTATGCAAAAATGCAAAGCTGGAGATATTATAGTCGCCGGCGATGATTTCGGTTGCGGCTCTTCCAGAGAACACGCTGTTTGGGCACTGCAGGGAGCGAAAGTCGGAACTGTTATCGCTCAATCGTTCGCACGGATATTCTATCGCAACTGTATCAATTGCGGTTTTTATATTGTTGAACTGGCTGGGGCACAGGAAAAAATAAATGATGGCGACCAGATTGAGATTGATTATGAGAAAGGAATAATCAATAATAAGACCACCGGCAAAACCATCGAATTTAAACCCCTGCCCGATTTTGCGATTGAAATCATAAAAGACGGCGGACTGCTTAATCATATTAAAAACAAAAATTAAAAAGGAAAATTAAGATGAAGACTTACAAAATTGCGGTAATGCCTGGCGATGGAACTGGGCCGGAAGTTACGGCTGAAGCTGTAAAGGTTATGAAAGCCTCTGCTGACAAATTCGGGTTCAAAGTTGACTTAACGGAGTTCGATTTTGGTGGTGAGAGATATAAAAAGACAGGTGAGACTCTGCCGGACAGCGCCATAGAAGAATTGCGTCAGTTTGATTCGATTCTGCTCGGTGCCATCGGCCATCCTGATGTTGCGCCTGGCATCTTGGAAAAAGGTATTCTACTCAAAGCCCGCTTTGCGCTTGAACAACCACATAGTTAATGTCTTCCGGCCCTTTGCCCTTTAAGGGAGTCTCAAC
>CAZOPG010000150.1:0-5687 GCA_964581585.1 uncultured Planctomycetaceae bacterium
TGCGATATGAATCGGGCTGTGATGTCTGCAGTTGTGGCTACAGCAAGTGCGGGTAGGAGGGACTACCTAAAAGAGCTATGTTTACAGAAATTTGCTTGTAGTATCGACAGGAATTAAGAATGTGTCGAAAATCAGAAAAAATATTGACATATAATTGAGACCTCTGAATAACTCTATTTTTTGGAATATTAACCTGTTTGCAGTACATAAAACGCGGTTTTTTGAGATGAGATAGTTTTTTAGAGGCTTTAATTACTTTAGTCGGTAATTTTCCTATATAGGAAATTGTACAAATATCAGAAATTTTACTATTGCAACTTTCCTAAAAATACGATATATCCTATATAGGAAAATAGTTAATTCCGATAAATTAGACTATGAGATTAACAGAAAAAGAAATTCTGACAAAATTCAAAAACATATGCGGAGAAGGTTTGCCGATAGAGATATGTGATATTTTATCTGCTAAGGAAATTGATTTTGTGGTAGAGTTTCGTGTCCCGCAGGGGCCTTCTTTTAAAGGTATTGTTGAAATCGTTTCTGTGGCTACGCCAAAGATAGTTAGACAAAAAATAAGTGTACTTAGAGATTTTATGGCAAAAACGCCAAAGGCCAATAATTATACCCCAATTTTGGTCGCACCTTATATTGGTGATAAGCAGGCAGAAATGTTAGATTCTAATAATATTTACTGGATGGACTTGTCCGGCAATATGAAGATAAAAGCCGATAAAACAATTTATATTGAAAGACGAGGGAATCCCAATATCTATCCGGATACTGCTGCGATTAAAAAAATATATACGGGGGTATCATCTTTGGTAAGTAGGGCTTTGATTATCAAGCCTGAAGGTTTCGCTTCGCAGAAAGAAATCCTCGAATTCATTAAAAACAGAAATGCAGATATTGCCCTAGCAACGGTTTCAAAGGTACTAAAAACTCTTGAAGATGAATTGCTTGTCAAAAAGAGCAAGAATGCTATACGGCCAATTGACAGTGCAAAAATCCTAGATAACCTGAAGAATTCTTATATTAGTACCATGAAAGCAATAAAGCAAAGACAATTCCAATGTTTCTGTGGCGATATTTCAATGCTGGCTCAGGTTCTTTCATTAAACAACATAGACTGCATAGCATGCAAATTTTATGCTGCCCAACTCAAAGGTCTGGCTGCAACGGAAATACAGGATTTTTATGTTAAGGATATTGATTCGGCAGTTAATATATTAAAAACTGAATTTTCAGATTTTGTAGAGGATAAAGAATTTGGCAGTGTTATACTGACAGAAACAAATAATTCAAGTGTATGGTTTAATATTGGCGGGAAACCTGTTAAAATGGTTGACGAGATTGAGTTGTATCTTGAAATGTCAGCTGCTACTCCCCGAGGTCCTAAGGTAGCAGAGAAACTCAAAGAACGGATTTTACAGAAGCAGTAAATGGAAAATATTTTCGCACAACTTGCAGAATTAGCAAAATCCTTAAATGCTATTGGCGTTAAGCCGGTCATATGTGGTGGCTTGGGTGTGTATATTCGATTTTACGATAAGAGCCAGTCCTTCGAGCAAATGCTGAGAACTACCAATGATATAGACCTTATGCTCGTAGGATCTGATGTAATTGCACAGGCGAAACGAAAGGCAATTGCAGAGACCATTATTGATGAACTCAGATATGCAGTTAGAGAAGATGGTCGGTGTTTCAGGTTTAAAAAGGCCATAGATCAGGAGTTGGATATCCTTACTCCGCCAGCCAAAGGGATTAAGGTTGAAGGCGGAAGGGCCAAACTTGTAAGATCCAAGTTACATGGAAGAATAACTGAAGAGGCTGAATTTATTGAAGAGGGGCTTGGGAAAGTTTCAATTTCTACTTTACTAAAGACTGAGCAAGCCGAAGAAATATTCGTTTATGTCCCCTCATCAACAAATATTCTTATACTTAAGCTTTTTGCTTTTGATGATAGAATCAAAAAAGGGGACATAGACCGTGCCCAAGCACATGCCTGGGATATATACATTACGGTGCTGTTATCTGCCAGAGCAGATTTTGAGGAAGGGCAATCCTTACTTTTTAAACATATCGACTCTCCCATTGTAGCAAGGGTACAAAACATAGTGTCTGGAAATTTTTCGAGTTTAGATCAACAAGGTTGGCGACAGCTTTTGCGAACTACAGATTTTTATCCTGAACTGGATATAGATCAGAAAAAAGAAAAATTGGATGTTGCCATGAAACGAATCATACGTTGGTTTAAAATCAGGACAGCATAAAAGGTTAATCCGAGTCCGGAATTTGCAACCAGATTTGCAACTAGCATGCCCTTTTGGGCTACTATTGCCGTACTGTTGCGATTCGGTCAGCGTCATAAGTCTTTAATTGACAATTATAAACGTTTTTACTACAATACTTTACAAACCTCTTGATGGGACTCCGAAGCCGAAGGTTACAGGTTCGAATCCTGTCGGGGATAATTTACTCAACTTTTTTTATTCCAAAAGGAAAAAGCTAAATGAGTCAATCGAAACCCAATGTATTAATAATACAGACCGATCAACAAAGTTTGTGGACACTTGGCTGTTACGGCGGAAATCTTGTCCAGACTCCCAACATCGACCGCATCGCTGCCGAGGGTGCTATTTTCAGAAACCTCTTTACCTGCAGCGCTGTTTGCACGCCTTCCAGGGGGTCGTTTCTGACAGGGCGTTATCCGCACTGTCATGGTGCTCACACAAATAATATAGCCCTGAACAGAGATGAAATTACTCTGGGACATGTTTTTCAAAATCAGGGTTACGAGACAGGCTATATTGGTAAATGGCATTTGAACGGGCCGGAAGGTCTAGTTGGAAATGAACATTGGATACCACCCAGTCGGTCTATGGGGTTTGATGATTGCCGCTGGATGGCTGAAGATGGACACTACAAATGGATCGTTGAGCCTGGTCAGAATAGCCGAGCCGAAAGGTTTGAACTTTCTGAAAAAAAGTCTGGCAGTCGTTATATGACAGACTGGCTAGCGGATAAAACTATCGATTATATTCAGCAGCACAAAAGTGAGAATTTTTTCCTGATGGTCAGCATACCTGACCCTCACACGCCTTATGAAGTGTGTGAACCTTATGCGTCGATGTTTGAGCCTGAAGATATGTCCATTCCTGAAACGTTCTGTCAGGAAGAGATTCCGTCTTGGATAAAATTGTGGCATGAAAAATACGCTAAATGCTTCGGGCCTGGTTTTGGTTTAGATGATCCAAATAGGCAGGAAGCTCTTAAGTGGGCCAAGGCTGCATATTGCGGTATGGTAAAATGCATCGATGACAATGTTGGACGAATTTTGAATTATCTTGAGCAGCAAAAAATCCTTGAAGATACACTGGTAATTTTTACTTCCGATCATGGGGAGTATATGGGTGAGCATACCATATACGGAAAAAACTGTATTTATGAAACAGCGTATCATATTCCGCTGGTTATGAGATGCCCCAAATTGATTGAAGCAGGTACAACGCTGGAGCAGTTTTTCAATATAGTAGATTTCTATCCAACTTTGTTAGGGCTTATGGGGCTGGAACAAAATGGCCGAGTGCAGGGTCGGGATGGCTCGGCAATCCTCAGGAATGAACAACAGGAGTGGACGAATGAATGCTTTTTTGAAAGACTCGATCCTGGTGAGCCTGTGATGGTTGGTGTTATCACGCCCCAATTTCAACTGGCGTTTTCCAGCAATGGCCAAAGCGTACTCTACGACAGGCAGAAGGATCCGCTGCAACTACAGAACGTAGCATCTAATAAATATTATCAAGAAGATGTAAAACAATTGAGAGAGAAAACAGTTAGACATTTCAGTTCAATAGGTTCACCCGCTTTCGAATGGGTGTCTCAAGTTCATAGAGGAGATATGATAACCGAAGAGAATGAATAATTATTGTTGACGCTGGAGCGATAGAAATATATCAAGTTTTTATATCAACATCAACAACGAGCATTCCCATTGGCGGAACTCTTACCTTGAATATCGAGCCACTTTGAGCGGGAGACAAGCCTTCTAAAAACGAGCATTTACCGACATGAGGTACATTGAACACTCCATTTAGCACATTGACAAATCTTATTTCCCGTCCAACATCAAGCTCGGTATCAGAATAAGAGTATTTATTATTTCTAATTAGAAGCCTTATTTGCCCTGACGGGTTCTGCATCGCCATAACTCTGATTGAGTTTTTCGGGTTGCTTACTATTTTAACGCCTTGAACACATTTGCTGATAACATCTACACAACTCTGGAGGAAGCTATCTGAGACTTTTCGGAAGTAGATATCGGATAAGAAATTAGTAGGTTCGGTGATATTTTTTAACAAGTCTGACGGTAGATTTTCCGGGCCGTCTGTTTCGATATTCGCTTCAAATGTTTCAGTAGTACCATAGATCCGGCAGGATAACTGGTCGGGGGGATAGACATCTTTGAATTCAATTGCTCCTTTGGGCAATGATGACATGTTTGCGCCAATCATTATTATTGGGCCATTTTTATAAGCAAGCACCCTTTCAAGTTCATCTTCCGGCAGAAGATTGGGGTGCATTATCAGAATTGGACCAGACGCGTTTTCGAGATGGTTAATATTCACAACAGACTGTATCGGAGTTCCCTTGGCAATAAGTCGGCCAATTAATCTATGGATGGTCCACTTCCTGGTTTCAATGTAATCCTCTAATTGATTCGCAAATGCATTGTCTGACCAGACTACTGTTACTCCTAATATGCGTTCCGGGTCAAACGAAAAACCAATGCCCCAACGCTTTCGCAGCCATTTCCATTCATCAGCAGTGATGCTATCGCCCAGGCAAGCGACAAGGCCTGAGTAGCAGCGTTTTAGTTTTCCATCGGCGTCAGACCAAAACAAATTGCTAAAAGCAAGGATATCCTGCTCTAATAACATCGGCATATGCCTTAAACAGTGATATTCTTCCAGAGTATCTTTGATACAGTTTAGAAATCTCAAAGGCACATCAGGTGTACAAGCTTTATTCAAAAGACTCATTGCCATAAAATTGCCGAGGACCGTCGAAAAATCATTGTCAGAGCCGACCATAAACGCCGAGGCCGCAAGAGCCTCTACCACAAAGCCATCTACTCCATCTTCAACCAATCCCTTGTAATCGATGCCACAACAGTAAATAGCTTCGAGAGGATCTCTTGTCCATGCTGAGTTGAGCACGACAAATTTTCCATCAGCGTGCAATGCCCGTGTAACTTTTCGCCAAAATGTTCGGATTCTGGCAACGTAGAAACTAATCCACTCACTACGTTTGGCGGCCCATATCCAGTCGGCCCTTTTCTCAAATAATTCGTTTTTTCCAGTGCATTTTTCAGCGATATCTTTTGGCAGCAAAACTCCTGTTGATTGCACAAACTGCTCAACCATGTCATCTGAAAAATCTCCCTGACTCAAATATAGTCTGGGATGGGCATAACCGTCTGGGGCATGAAAGCCGTCAAATCCATAATCTTTCATAACGGCGGTCAGTTTTTCGACGAAAAAATCCTCGTAATAGCTGCCATCACTTAAACGTTTCCATGGGCAAACCGACTGGATACTTTCTCCATCTTTGGTGACATGCCAAATTTCAGGGTGTTTACCCAACCACTGTTTGCTGGCAAACCAATCGAAAAACGACACATAGACTTT
>CAZOPG010000151.1:0-5673 GCA_964581585.1 uncultured Planctomycetaceae bacterium
GTATCCTGATACATAGGGTTAACAAAAAGTATTTTCATATTTTCTGCCTCTCATACAAAGTAAATGGTGTTTATTGGTTTAGCAGTAAGTTGAATAATTAATGTTTGCCTTGTTTTCTTCCCTTTTTCCGTGTAAACAAGTCGTAGATAATTGGCATTACAACAAGTGTCAGGATACCCGAAACTAATATTCCGCCAGCAGATGCGATTCCAACGCCGTTACGTGTTTCGGCACCGATTCCTCTCCCAAGAGCCAATGGCAGCATTCCCAGCACAGCAGCTAATGTAATCATTGCTATTGGCCTGAAACGCTCACAGGCAGCGGAAATCATTGCTTTATGAGTTGGAATACCTTTTTTGACGTGAACGTTGAACTGATCCATAATTAAAATTGCGTTGTTTACTACAATTCCGATCATCATTACAATGCCCATCAACACGAACATTGAGATACTTTCACCGGCCAAGGCCAGAGCCCATATTACTCCAATTAAGGCCAACGGGACCGTTACAAGAATAAGCCATGGTTGTTTGAATGATTCCAGTATTGCCGCAAGGGTTAAAATCACAAGAATAACTGCTATCAGACCAGCTTCACCAAATGCGACGCTAGCCTCTCCCATGGTTTCATACAGCCCTGCAAACTTGTAATTATAACCTGATGGGAATTGACCCTGTTCATCAATTTGATCTTCAATCATATTTATTGCTGTACCCATGGGCAGGTCAGATGCCAGGTTAGCATAAACTTTTGATACTCTTTGTTTGTCTTTGCGTGTTATTTGGATTGGAATAAGACGTTCTTCTACTTTGGCGAGATTAGACAGAAGCACAGGCTTGCCAGGGACACCAGGAAACATAAATTGCTCGATTTGTTGTTTTCCCTGTTTGTCAGCGAATTTCACTACGATATCATAATTACGGTCACCCCGTTTAAACGTTCCTGCGTCCAAACCTTCAAGATTCCCGCGGAGTGCCATTCCCAAGCCTACCGCTGGTATATTTAAATCGGACAAAACCGCGCGGTTTGGCAATATGGCCAGCTCGGGCTTGCCAGCCCTCACCGTTGTGTCAATATCTTTCAGACCTTGGATTTCTTTAGCCAGTCCCTGTGTTCGAGACGCTAGCTCATCAAGTGTTAAAAGATCTTTGCCCCCTATCTCTAATTCAATATCCTGACTCTGTCCGCCAATTATAGAGGGCTGCGTCACTGTGATAATACTTTCTGGATAGCCCTGGAGCCTGGAGCGTATCTCGGCTTGTAGATCGTATATTGACAATTTTCTCTGGTCACGATCGGAGAAAGTCAAGAGCAACTGTGCAAGATAAACACCTTCGGTGGACTGACCTACGACACCTTCCACTTTGCCGATGGAACTTAATATGTTTTTGAGTTCGGGCATATTTCTAAGTCTGTCCTCGACCAGATGCACCCTTTCAACCGTTTTATTCAGGTCATATGAAGTGGGGTATTCCAGTTTTACAAATAACTGAGCCTGGTCCATATTTGGGAAAAAGCCAAACCCAACCTTACCTGCCAAAAACATGGAATAAACAAACATGATGACCACCAGCCCCAGCACAGCAAATGCCGAGGCACGGTGTTTTTCATTGAAGGATAACATTTTACGATATCCTTCCACTGTCCATGCCAAAAAACCGTTGAATTTTTTTTCCATACGGCTCAATAAACCTTTTCGCTGAGTCTCGACTGGTTTGAGTATAATTGAGCACAAAATAGGCATCAGTGTAAATGAAATAAAAAGTGAGACAACTGTCATAATTAACATACTCAAAGCCAGGGGCTTCATGAACAGTCCAACCATACTGCCCATTATTGCAATTGGGAAGAGAACAACGATATTTGTTCCGGCACTGGCCAGTACCGCGACAGTAACCTCTTTGGCACCCAGTCGTGCTGCTTCTCTGGGGTCTCCTGTTTCATTGAGCCTTTTAACAATCGCCTCTAAGACCACGATGGAGTTTGTTACAAGGATTCCTACAGACATGCCGATAGCAATCAGTGTGGAAGTATTTAAAGTAAAACCCGCCATTTGCATGAAGAACAGGCTGATGATAATAGTTAAGGGCATTGTAATTGTAACTACCAATGTTGAACGAATATTGTAAAGGAAGAAAAATAAAACCAGGGCTGTTAAGAGTACTCCCTGAGCTATATTCATCCAGGCACTCTCAACCGTAGCTTCAATAAAACGCCCATCATCATTTACCCAGACCAGTTCCATACTGCCTGGGAGTTCTTGTTTTAGCTTGTCCATGGCCGATCTGACACGATCAACTACATATACCGCGTTAGCCTCAGACTTCTTTTTAATCTTAATATAGACACATCCTCTACCATTAATAAAAGCTTTTTGACGCAATTCTTCAGTAGTCATAATTACCGTGCCAATGTCTTGAAGGTAACATCGCTGAGCTTGCTCATTAGCTATTTCAAGCCTGCCAATGTCGGCAACTTCATGGTACTCGGCATCAAACTTAACAGTGTATTCACGTCCATTCTCCTGAACATGGCCTGATGGTATGGCCCGTATCCCATTTTGAATAGCCCCAACGACATCCATACTTGTCATGCCCTTAGAAGCCAGCTTATCACGGTCGATCAGAACATGTACTTCTCGTTCGGCCCCACCTATCAATTCGACATCGGCGACACCGGAAATAACTGTAATTTTATCTCTGAGCGTATTGTCAGCAAAGTCATACAATTCATCCAGACTCACTTCACCTGTCAAAGCCAGATTAGCAACAGCTTTGGCATTAATGTCAAATTTGAGAATCTTGGGGTCCTCAACGTCTTCGGGAAAGTCAGCTTTGATTAAATCCAATTTCTCACGGACATCGGTGGCAGCAATATCAACGTCCACATCCAATTCAAACTCAAGAAACGTCAGGCAGGCATTCTCCATGCAGGAAGAGCTAACATGTTTAAGTCCATCGATAGTAACGACCTTATCTTCTATTCGTTTGGCTACATCTGTTTCAATCTGCTCTGGAGTAGCACCAGGATAGATTGTTGTTATAGTGATGTATGGAACATCCATTTGGGGCATCAATTCAAGCCCCATTTTACGATAAGCGTTGAGGCCCAGCAACGTCAAACCGATGATAAGACAGCACATAGCTATAGGTCTTTTTATCGATGCATCAGAGAGAAACATTAGTTACCCTCCTTTTGTATGGAAACTATTTTGCCATCTTTGAGCATATTTTGTCCCATCGTTACTATCAAATCTTGTTCATTTAAATCACCACTAATAACTTCAATCCAGCCATTATTTTCGATTCCTGTCCGGACCACTGTCTTATGAGCTTTATCCTTGCTGACGGTAAAAATAACCGATTTGTTCTCACGTTGCTGGATGGATGATAACGGAACCGCCCAACCTCGTCTTTTTTCAAGAATAATCCTGATTTGGGCCATAGCACCGGCAGTAATAGTTTCAGAAAGATTATCGAGAAGACATTTAACTTCAAAAGTTCTAAGTTTGGGATTTATTGTCGGGCTTTTATAATCGACGGGGAATTGCCCAATATTTTTACCGGACACAAAAATATCAACCAGCGTTTTGTCAGAGATTACTTCTGTATAATACTGTGCAGGCAAATAGACGCTTGCCTCTATTAAAGAAATATCATCGATGCGAACAACGGGCTCACCGGGCTGGCCCATTTCGCCGGGCTCCTTGAAACGATGGCTTATCTTGCCGGTAATAGGAGCATAGATAACGGTATCAGCTAAATCTTTTTGGGATATTGCCAAATCAGCTTCGGCTCTTCTCACATTTGCTGTTGCCAGGTTAACATTTGCCTTAACCAATTTTATCATAGCGGAGAGCTGCTTATATCTCGATTGCTGCTGTTCAAAGGCGTCTGTGGACACAGCTTTTTTCTTAAGTAATCTCTCGAAACGATAATAATCCAGTTCAGCTTTGTAAAAATCCGCTTCCGTTTTTTCCAGATTGGCAATCGCTTGCTGCCGGACACATTCTTCTACAGCCAACAAGTGTTTCTGTATTTCAACTGCTTCCTGAAGCTTGATTGAGTCTGTCTTGAAAAGCTTTGACTTGCCCTCAACAACAGGATCACCTTCATCAACATAAATCTGTTCAATAGTCCCCGCTATTCTTGGCGATACAGTTGAGAAATTTTTGGACTCAAGATTGCCCTGTATTGCGATAAACCTCTCAAAGTTCCTTTCTGTTATTCCAGCAACAACAACAGGAATACTTTCCTCTGAGATTGAGGATTGTTCAGCGACCTTCCTGCTTCTTTTGGACATAAAACCCGCAACAAAAATCAGGATCAATAATAATACAAAGAAAATCTTTCTCTGTTTAGCGGTTAGTTTGTTCCACTGTTTAGTTATTTTCTGAAATAACATTTTCATCTTCATTTTCCTCATAACTTATCTCGGTAACGCCCATTACGTTGTAAAGGGTGGCAGTAGAAACCTGCAACTGGAAATGACTTATGGTTAATTCAATTTGCGTAGCATCCTTCTCTGCCATAACATCAAGCATTCCTGAACTGTCAATCAACCCCTCATTCCACTTTTCCTCAACTTCAGTAAGATGCATTGAAGAAGTATCGAAAATTTTCTGTGCTAATAGCAATTGTTTCTTTGCGTCTTCCAGATTTAAATATGCTTTTACCACCTCCAGCATTAGAACCAGTGTTTGTTGTTCCCTTTCGATAAAGGCTTCTTTTTTGCGTTCCTTTGCTGCTTTATATTCATTTATAGTTGCAAATCCGTTAAATACAGACATTGTCCCTGCTAACCCATAAGTCCAGAAGTTGCTATATAATAAGAACGAATCTGAAGAATTAGTGAGGTTTGCAAATCCCACCAGTCTTGGCAAAAAACCGGCCAACGCGACTTTGACTTTCTCTTTTTCAATAGCGACACTACGGTCAGCAATAGAAAGTTGGGGACTTGAAATAAGAGCATCTGCAATAAGGTCCTCTAACGGGCTGTCCGGAATTTCCAAAGGCCGCTCTATATCCAAAGAAATGTCAGCTAAAGGTGACAAACCCATAGAAACAAGAAGGTCGGCTTCGGCCTGCTTAATGGCATACTGCACGGAACTTAAAGCTGTTTCTTTGTCCAAAACAATAACCGAGGCTTGTTCAGCTTGCCACTGCGTAACCAATCCCTCTTCATAAAAAGCCCTAATTTCTTTTTTCAAGGCAACCGCAGTGTTGATCTGACTTCGCAGGGCAATCGCTGTTTGCTTTAACGATAAGCAATGATAATAATTTATAGTTACTTCAAGAACAGTAAGCTGTTTAGTGTACCTGGTGACTATTTCCGCAATTTCTTCTCCCCTCTGGTGCATTGCGTACAAAAACCAAGTCGAAGGGTCAAAGATATTCATCTGTACTTGCCAGGTTATCTCTCGAATGCTCTGATCATGCATAGCAGTAGCAGATGGGCCGGATTTGATTTTTGGCTGTTTATCCCATCTTGTGTACTGATAATCGAGATTAACGGTGGGCAGGAAATTGGAGAACGAAACTTTCCGTTCAAGCTTTGAGATTCTTTGCTGAATTTCCGAACTTCGGACATTAAGATTATTCACCAATGCAACTTCAATGCAATCATTAAGGCCAAAAGATTTCTTTTTCGACAATACTTCATTTGTCTTTTCAG
>CAZOPG010000152.1:0-5649 GCA_964581585.1 uncultured Planctomycetaceae bacterium
ACCCGAAAGGATTTTCCTCGCTGGGTCGGCTAGGAAAATATTTTTTGTATGAATCAAAATGTTTTTGTAATTCATCTTCTCCCGGCTCGGCCTGGTCGTCAACAAAAAGCGAAGCGTCAAGTGCGACAAATTCAGCATTTATTTTCTCAGAAGTTCTTGCGAAAGTGTTCTGCAGCTGAGCGGTTGTAATATTTTCACAGGAAGTTGAAATTCGGCAATACATCGAAATGGCAAGAAGATCGGCAAAGGTTTTTAACACCTGATCTTCTGTTACAGATCTGTTAGCCACCAAAGCGTTGACCAGATCAGCGGCCTGTGCGTTTCCTTCGGTAAGTTGTGGAATTAGACTTTGCAAAATTCGGCCTGCACTTTCTATTGAAACGCCGCAACCAAAACTTTCTGCTTCAGCTTTTAACAGGATCCAGAAAATCTCGCTTCTACTTCGTGCTTGGGCAAAAAATTCATCTATCCGGGCAGGGTTTATATTTAACCTGTTTCGCATAACCGTCATTTTAAGGTTGTCGCTCACCGCCGCAGCCTGGGAGAACTCCGGAAAGAGTAATTGGCCGAGAAAGATGCTTTTGAAATCATTCTGACGAAGGAGGAACTGGTCAGCGTATAAACCGCGAAGTATCCTCAGTTTTTCAGAAGCCGCCGCAATGTCTCTGCCGGTTATCTTCCCGCTATTGGCATAATTGGCCATAACCGGATTTCCTCGGGAACCAGGCATGGAAAGCTTCTGCAACAGCCCAGGCATAATAAAAGCCACCATTATCAAAATGACGAAAACCGCCATCAGCTTAGTCATATTCTTACGGATCAACTTGACCAGATTCATAATCTACACTCCAAATTTAGTAATGTTACGTTGCGATTAAACGAGTTTGTTTAGCCATTTTACTGCCAACTGGCTTGATTGCATAGTAAAGGTTTCTGTAAATATCGTATTTTTTGCTGTAAACGTCAAGGTTCTTTTTATTTGGGGTAAATGTTCGGCTCGGTTTTACCCACATTTTTGCAGCTTCTTTTGGTGATGAAACCACTCCCGCCCCCGCCGCTGCCAGCATCGCTGCACCAAAACAGCCCGCCTCACTAATATTGAGCGATACAATCGGCAGCCCTATGATGTCAGATTTTAGCTGCATCCATATTTCGCTTTTTGCTCCACCCCCAACGGCTCTGAGTTCTTTAATTTCGTTGCCCGCCTTGGCCAGAATTTCTACATTTAGATTCATTTCATAAGTAATCCCTTCGAGAAGTGCCTTGATGAATTGGCCACGAGTGGTTGTTAAATCAAGCCCAAGGATCGCGCTAGTAGGGGAAGTATCAAAATGAGGTGTGCCGGTCGGGGTGAAATGCGGCAGAACAAATATATTTGTTGGTTCGGAGGGTATCTGTCGCAAAAGAAGGTCGTAAACATCTTTTCCGGCATCTTTTGCCTGGCGGTTTTCTTCGGCGCCGAATTCGTCCCTGAACCAGCGAAGTAAATTACCGCCGGTAAGGTTGAACGCTACAGTGGTGTAAAGACCTTCAACCACATGATGATAGGTTGCCAGATTTGATTTTCGCAGTGTATCGCTGAGTAAAAGTTTCTCAAAAGCCGGACATATACATTCGACCGTTCCCGTCGCGTAAATTGCCACGCCAGGCTCCACAGCGCCAGCACCTAGTGCTCCGCACGGCTGATCATGACCACCGGCAACAACGATAACATCTTTAGAAAGATTCAATTGTTCACCGATATCAGGTTTGATTTTTCCAACAACCGTCCCTGAAGGAACAGGTTGGCTGAGCACATCCTTACTGATGCCGACACTGTCAAGGATTGTGTCGCAAAAACTTTTCGAGGTAACGTCAAATAACATTGTTCGCCCGGCCATGCTGTAATCAATTACCGTCTGTCCTGTTAATTCGTAGCCAAGCAGGTCTTCAAAGCATAGAATCTTTGAGGCGTTGTCCAGTATCTCAGGATAGTTCTCCCTCAGCCAGGCCAGCTTAAAAAGTGAACACATTGTGTGTGGCGAAGCACCTGTTGTTTTGTACAGATTATCAAGTCCGAGTTGCTCGGTGAGCTGCTGCACCTGTTTTTGGCATCGCATATCAGATGATACCATAGCATTACAGAGGTATTTGTCGTTACGGTCAATTACGGTAAACGCCTCACCCTGGCTGGCCGTGGCAATCGCAACTACGGGATCGGAATTTTTTACCTCCATGGCCACCTGAGCAATACAATCTTTGCAGTGGTTGATAACGACCCTGGGGTCAAGCTCGGCCCAGCCGGGATTGGGAGACAGAACCGGATATTCTCTGTAGGCAGTCGCCAGTGCATCACCCCTATCGTCAAAAGCGATAACCTTGCAGCCGGTTGTACCAATATCAATGCCCATAAAGGACATAGTCTAACCTTTCATTTTATCAGTCTGGGTTTATCACATCTCTGCTGTTTTGAATGTCCAGAGTTTCTTTCAATATTCGGCACACCTCCTGATAGACAGCATCTTGCGCTTCAGCGACAGTTTCGCCGCAATTCACCGCTTTCTCATATACCTGGCGAATGTCCGTCCCGATATTTATTTTGGCAATACCATTTTTAATAGCCGCCCGGATTGATTCGACTGCTATGCCCGAGCCGCCGTGCAAAACAAGAGGTTTTTTAACAGCAGCTTTCAATTTTGATAAATGTTCGATATTGATTCTTGCTTGGACTTTTTTAACGTCTTTGGCACTGCCCTGAATTGCGCCGTGAATATTGCCACAAGCCACCGAGAGCCAGTCAATACCCGTCTGCTGCACAAATGCCACAGCTTCATCTACAGAAGTAAATCCCTTCCCGGATTTGTAAAGTTCTTCATAAGGCGGCAAAGGCCCCGCCTCATGCCCCAACACGGCGCCGAGTTCAGCTTCGACAGCGATACCTTTATCTTTCGCCAGCCCAACAACTTCCTTAGCCGCGACAATGTTCTCCGCCAGTCCTAGCCGTGAGCCGTCAACCATTATTGAATCAAAGCCCAAATCTACTGCTTTTTTTAAGATGCCGATATAATCGATACGCCTGTCATCCTCGTCAATTACCGGCACATGGTCTTGATGCAATCGCGTCCATCGCTCCTTGCGACACTTGCAGTACTCAGCAAAGATCGCTTCCTGGCTTTTAGCCTCAAAACGTTCCCATTCACACGCGGCCACAGCGATAAACCCAAAAGCGTTTGTATTCTCAAGTGCCTTTGCCACCGGTGCCATCATCGGCAAATATGGAATATTAAAAGCGGGTATGACTGTCGCATTTTGGTAAGCATTGAGCATTAACTCGTTATTTGTACGGGGCGATCCACCCTGATTTACGTCATTCGGCATTACAAAAAGTCCTCATCTGGATAATCATTATGTTACATTACACTATTTATAGAATAGTCTTATACCTTAATATGTGTAATTTGACAACCATAAACCAGCATGGCTCCAGCCAGCGCCGCCAGGCAAATAGTTTCACTTGACTTTGAGCGGTATACGGCGGTATTATGAAGTCCGAGGAAATTTCAGGAGCAGGAAAAGGGATTTTCGAATATGGCATTACTCATAGGGATAGATGAAGCGGGGTTTGGGCCGATTTTAGGGCCGTTAGTGGTCTCCGCGGTAGAATTTGCGGTTCCGGACGAACTGCTCAAATCCGATATGTGGCACTTGTTGAGCAATAGCGTCTCCGACAGCAAAAAACACCTTTCCGGCCGCCTGCTCATCGCCGACAGCAAAAAAGCATACAACCGCTCAGCCGGCCTTGGCCACTTGCAAAGAACCGTTCTCGCCTCGCTGGCCTGCCTTGAAAAACAACCAGAAAATTTTGACCAGCTCCTCTCCCTGCTCTGTCCCGAATGCAAAGATCGGTTGGCAAATTACCCATGGTATAATGGCCGCCTGGACTGCCGCTTCGATGCGGACAAAGACGACATCGCCATAGCGGCAAAAACTTTCAGAGCCGACCTGGATGCAAGCCAAATGAAACTGTTGAACATCAGCAGTTTTTGTTTCGATGTCGGCTACTACAATGAAATGGTCGGCAAAGTTAAGAATAAATCCACCGTCTTGTTTACCGCACTTTGCGGGCTGATACAAAAAGCCCTCACACGTTCGAACGGCCAGAATCTACAAATCGTAATAGACCGTCAAGGCGGAAGAACGCATTACACACAGCCGTTAAGGCGAATGTTCTCGCAGATGAATTTGACCGTACTAAAGGAAAACGACAAGCTAAGCAGTTACGAACTAACCGGCTCAGGCAAAACCGTTCGACTGCATTTCATCGTCAAAGCCGACGACAATCATCTACCCGCCGCACTGGCTTCGATGACGAGCAAGTTCCTGCGCGAGTTATTGATTCAGCGTATCAACGCGTATTTTGCCTCTCACTGTGCCGACTTGAAGCCAACGGCCGGCTACTGGAAAGACGGCTGCCGTTTTATTGAGGACTTGAAAAAATTTATCCCGCACATCGAGTACAACCACCAACAATTAATCCGAAGCCGATAAGTGAGGTATAATTATATGAACGTCGGGCATCTGAACATAGATTATCTTGCACACGTTTGTTTTTGCTTCCAAACCCCACAGGGAGTGATCTTGCTGACAGACCCGTTCTTCGCTGACGGTTTTCAATGGAATGGGCACTTTGAAAAGTATCTCTCACCTCCAGCCATAAAGCCTCAGGATATTGATATATGTGATGTAATATTTGTCTCACACGAACACGGCGACCACTTTGACCCAGATGCTATCATAACCATCCAGCAGAACAGCCAAGCCAAAGTCATAGCCCCCGTTGAGGTACTCGAAATACTGAAACAAAAAGGCGCAGCAGCGGAACTTTTACTACCTGCAGAAGAAGGCGGACGATTCGATTTCAAAGACCTCTGCCTGCACACATATTGCGGATACGACAATTCTATCGACCCAGAGGGACGAGCCAACAAGTTCTCCCTCGCCGTCGAATGCCGGGGCACTAATATCTTTTTCAGCGGCGACTGCCATACATTACCGCCGGCGACCATAGGCAAAAATTTCGAGGCAATGTTCTGCTGGCCTGTTCCAGAGGATGAAAAGCTTGTTCGCCTTTGTGCCGGCATTAACACTAATAAATTTGTCATGATGCACGGCGACCGCTTCACTCCCGGCGATTTTATCTGCAACCTGGATTATGCTGAGCAAAAAAAGCGTATCGAAAAACTCATACCGAAGATGGAAGCAATTATCCCTACACGAATTAAAACCATTGCCGAGCTATTGGCATACAAAAGCGAGGTTGATCATGAGTGAAGAACCAAAAGAATTTATTTTAGCTTATTGTGGACTGCTTTGTTCGAAGTGTGGAGCGTATGTGAAGGGCCGCTGTAAGGGTTGCCACAGCGATAAACCGATGAACAGAGGCTGCAAGATAAAGTCTTGCACACAGGAAAGGAATTTTAGCAGTTGTGCCGAGTGCAAAGACTTTCCGAACTTGGCTGATTGTAAAAAGCTGAACAATTGGATTTCAAAGATATTTGCCTTTATCTTTCGCAGCAACCGTCTCGGCAATTTAAACTGTATAAGAGAAGTAGGCTTCGATAAATTCAAAGAACAAAAACAAGCCTAAGGAATAGCGTTATGCAAAGAAGT
>CAZOPG010000153.1:0-5608 GCA_964581585.1 uncultured Planctomycetaceae bacterium
TTAGCGGGCTGATTAAAATAGCGAAGCGTTGCGCTTCAAATTAAAATTCAGGAAAGATTGCTAAATACACGGTTTATCTGTGAAGGATCACCAACGCATGGCGGAAGAGGGTCGAGGTCAACTTTGGCAGCGGCTTGCTTTGTCTGGTATTCCATACTTGCAGCTATATTGAGCATCATCGCGTTCATATCTATGACTTTTATATTCGTTCCGACCGTGTTTAACCGACAGAGGTCCAGCAGGCCGGACAGAAGTAAATCCATTTTTGTGGTACTTGCTAAAATAAAATTCAAAGCCTCTGGTATATCCTTATTCAGAGCAATCTCCACAGCCTTTTCCAGATCAGTAGCTTTTCCCTTGGTCGCAATGGCTGAACGTATTACATCGCAACTTTGGGATAACTCATAACCAAAACCCTGGATATTGACAAGGGGGGATTTTAAATCATGCGAGGCGGCGTACAGGATAGATTCAAGCTCTTTATTTTTCACCTCAAGTTCTTTATTAAGTTTTTGCCGAGCCTGCTCAGCCAATTTACGATCGGTAATATCAATTCCTACGCCAAAAAAGTAATCAAAGTCGCCATTTACCTTGAAAACCGGGCGTCCACGCCACTCAACCAGCAACTCCCTGCCATCTTTGGTCAATACCTTATTTTCATTCAGAGTGGTACCATGCGATTCAACCAGCTTTTCAAATATTTTAGAGATCATTTGGTGCTCATATTCTGGAACAAAAACCTTTGTGTAGTCAGTACCAACCACTTCATCCTTTTTATAGCCTAAGGCTTTAAGCATGGCTTGATTCATCATCATGGTCTTACCTTCAGCGTTGATAGCGACAAAGAATATTGGAGAGGATTGAATAAGTGTATCGCTAAAGTCTCTCTCTTTGTTCAGTTTTTGCTCTGCCCCCTTCCGCTCAGTAATGTCCAGTCCATAAACATTGACATAATCGGAGTCTGTGATAGGTGTAAATGTCAGAGAGTATACTTTGCCGTTACATGTAATTTCGCTCTGCAAAGGCTTTAACAATTTTAATGTTTGCGATACGTACTTGTGCAAATGTTTTATTACAATATCAGCTTCCTGGCATTGCGAGATGTCTAGCAGTGCGGCGGCAGCCTTATTGTGGTGAAGAATAGTGCCATCGCCTGAAATTCGGAGAACCGGATTAGGGTTTTCAGAAGGGAACTTAGCAAGATTAGTTAGCTCCCGCTCTGTTCTGATTCGCTCAAGTTCAGAAGAAGCACGAGCGGCAAAGATCTTCAATATTGACTCTATCTTTGAAATATCCTCAACCGGTTCACTGTGCATGACCGCAAGCAATCCGAGTGGTTGCTCGAAAGTATCGAATAGTGGGACTCCAAAGTAACTTTCCACTCCCAACTCTTTAAGAAGAACGTCCTGGGGAAAACGTTCTTGGGCGTTGTTTGTATGAAAGCACATTTTCCTCTCAATAACATTTTCACAGGGTGTGCCAGCTAAGTTATATTCAAAATTATCAGCAAAATCGTTGTTAGCCCAGACAGCCAATACCTGCACAGACCTCAGCTGCTTACTCGTCAATTCTCCTACAAAAGCATATTTGAGTCCAAGGGCATAAGAAAGAGCCTTAACCAACGATCGGAAAAACAGTGGACCAACAACAGCTGAACTTGCTTCGACAATCATCTTCAGAGCACGCTCAGTTATTTTTCGTTCGGTTATATCTTCGACAACCTCAACGAATCCGGTTGGCTCTCCACCTTCGGCAAAGAGCGGAAACGCCTGAATTCGGATAGAGAAGTGACTTCCATCATCACGAATCCCTTCTGTTTCGACATCCTCAACTTGGCCGTTCTTAAGAGCCTTTTCGCCAGGACAATGGGAACAAATTTCTTGTTTCTTTTCAAATTTATTATAGCATTTTTTGCCGACAAGTTCAGAAATATCGCAATTGAACAATTTACCTACGCTTGAATTAGCCATTACAATGTTATGATCGACGTCAATGAGAGTGATACCCAAATCTATGTTCTCTACGAGGGTACGATATCTTTCTTCACTTTGACGTAGCTGGTTGTCCGCTTCCTTGCGGGCAGTGATATCCAAAACACTGCCGCGTGTATTTACAATATTGCCATCCTTGTCAAATCTGGCGGAAGCGTTGAGTATGACATTGACGTGATGCCCGTCCTTATGAACGAGCGTATACTCAAGATTTCTGATATGTCCTTTTGTAATTATATTGAGCCAATGCTTTTTGAACAGATCTCTTTGTTGCGGTACTATCAGTTCTGCCCATGTTTTTTTGTCAACGATTTCATTTTTTTGGTATCCGATCATTTCCAGTTCGGCGTCATTAATATCAATGATAGTCTGGTCAGGCCCAAAAATATGGAAACCTATAGGGGCATTTTCAAAGAAATCTCTGAATCGCTGCTCACTTTCGAGGAGGCCTTCTTGTGCCTGTTTGCGCTCGGTAATATCATCATAAACAGCAACTATTTCGCCAGAAGGCAATTTATATACATAATTTTCTCTCCAGCCACTTATCCTATTGTCCTCATATTCGCCAATAGGAAAACACTCAGGTTTACCAGTTTTCCAGACTCTTGTAAACACATCAAAAATCCCGAAACCTTTTACTTGCGGAAAAACTTCGGCTACACTTTTGCCGATAACCTTTTTCCTGTCAATCTTTTCAATTTTTTCAGCAGCTGTGTTAAAATCTTTGAATATAAAATCATTTCCTTCATTTACAACCTCATAAACCGCCACTCCACTGCTCATATTTTCAAAAAGTTCTCTGAATCGTTCTTTACTTTTAAGGAGGCTCTCTTCGGTCTGCTTGCGGTTCATGATATCGTGAATGCTTACGCGGTGGCCCTGTGACAGGCCTTTCTCATCAAATATAGGCTGCCAAGCGATTTCAACCCAGACAATATTTCCATCTTTACGCAGTAGTCGAAATTCCATTTCTCTACCAGTACTTCCTTTCAAAGCCGACTTAAAAGCCTCATCGACCTTGTCGCGATCCTCTTCATAAACCAGAGCCATTGGATAATCTCGCATAGCCATTAGCTCATTGACAGAATAACCGGTAACTCGCTCTACTGCCGGATTTGTCCATACCGGATTGCCGCCTGGACTGACCCATACCTCCCAGAAATAAGTGTAGTCAGCAATGGCCCTGAATCGCTGTTCACCCATTCGCAAGGCCAATTCCGCTCGCTTTCGCTCGAGAATATATTTTCTCAGTATCCGCAATGCTGTAAACCAGATAAATACTACAAGCGGGACAGTAACAATGAGAAGTGCAGCGGTCGTTAAAGCTATCCTTTGCTCATTTTTAATTCTTGTCTGCTCACGAATGCCGATAGCATTAGAGATTTCATGGATGCTGCTGCTATAAATTTGTTTTTGTTTTTCATACTCGGGGCTGTTGAGAATCTTTATCGCTGTTTGACGATCACCCTGATGAATTAGATCGAAGGCGCGATTTTCAATAGCCACAAGCTTGATATTGGTCATATTTGTCCGGGATATAACCTCTTTCATAAACTGCTCAGGGGACAGCTCTATAACTTCTTTGATTGCAGAGTCCAACTGTGGTTCGAAAGTTCTGTAACGCTGCTCCCATTGCGGCTGGCCTGTTTCTACTGCCATGTGTGCTGACATTGTAAGGACTTCGTCTGCGTGTATGATCTGGCCACTCAATTGAAGTAATCTGAAGTGTGTCGTTTCCAGTGTTTTCGAATGGCGATTCGACCACCACGTGTACCAGACCAGGCTGGCAAGTATCACTATCGTGAAGAAAAAGGCGGCCATAAAACCTTTTATGACGAGACGGCTTGATATAATTGATTTGCCACTTGTCAGGTGATATATTGCCTTTATTCTGAATAGTTCGTTGGCTTTAGGTTTAGTTTTTGTTATAATTGGCCAGCTACAAATTCGCTTCAACTTTGCGAAAAATTCCTTTGCTTGACCACCATTTTTTTTCATGGTCTAAATCCTTATTAAAGTTCATCGGCCTTGGCGGCCAGAATAAAGTCGTTTTTATGCAGGCCTTTAATCTTGTGCGTCCATATTGTCAGTTTAACTTTGCCCCATGAAAGATAAATATCCGGGTGATGGCCCTGAGATTCAGCCAACCCGCCAACCTTGTTTACGAATTCAAGGGCCTGGACGAAGTTTTTGAATTTGTATTCTTTCTCAAGATACTGCTCATTTGTTACTGTCCAGTCTTGCGAAAGATGTCCCAGCAGTTCTTCAATCGCTTTGCCCTTCAAAGGCTCAATGCCGCCTTGGCAGGGTCTGCATTGGTTTTTTAACAGATCGCTTTTTTCGCTCATGATCTTTATCCTCTCAATTTAGTTTTTCCTCGGCTGTTTTGTCCGAGCGATATCGGAAAGCATTTCGTCAAGGTCGTCGATTTTGTTGACCGGGCGATTACAAATATAATTTTCACACAAATAAGCGGTTGCTTTGCCCTCTATGGCTTTCTGATTCTTGACAAAGGGGATGATTCGCTCGATTGCTGCAGCATTTTTGCCCTGTTCGTGCAGCAGTATAACCGCATTGGGCAGGAATTTACTGCGAACTAAATTGATCATCTGCTTTGTATCTGTCGCATCAGCGATGCCTGCGATTACTATTTCCTGTGTTGGACCCAGCCAAAAGTTCACTGCTGTCAGCATTGCGGACGAATAAGCAGGCGACTGTTCCAACTGCTGCGAGAATGCTTCAAGTGTTCTGTCGGCTTGTTCTATGAAGTGTTGATCCATCATTAGCCGGCCAAGTTTTAACAATACTAAAGCTGCGATTGAATTGCCAGAAGGAATTGCTCCATCGGAATCTGGCCTGGTACGAGCAATTAGTTTTTCGCCGTCTTTGCCGGTAAGAAAGAAACCACCTTTTTCTCTGTCAGCAAACAATTCAATCATCTCTTCGGTTAGCTTTTTTGTCTCAATAAGCCATTTGGTCTCAAAGGTCGCTTGGTACAGGTCCAATAAGGCCATTGCCATAAAAGCATAATCGTCTAGGAAAGCTTTTTCGATTACCTGGCCATTGCGATAGTATCGCATCAATCGGCCATCTTTGTATAAAGTGCTTAATGTGAATTCTGCGGAACGCTTAGCCGCCACTATGTATTTTTCTTCTTCCAAAACCGTTCCGCCATAAGCCAGGGACGAAATCATCAGACCGTTCCATGCAGTAATAACCTTGTCATCTCTGTGTGGTCTGATTCGTTTTTGACGTTCTCTAAAGATTTCAGTGCGGGCATCTGCAAGATTTTTTTCTATCTCGTTGGGATTTTTTCCGAATTGCTCTCCAAGTTGCTCAACTGAGGTTGAAACATTCAGAATGGTTTTGCTTTTTTCAAAATTGCCTTTATCTGTAACACCATAGTAGGTATTAAATAGCCTGGCCTGGTCTTCATCTAAAACTGAAGCTATTTGCTTTGGCTGCCAAAGGTAGAACGTGCCTTCGAAGCCTTCGCTGTCGGCATTTTCTGCACTGTAAAAGCCGCCTTTTGGATCGGTCATGTCCCGCAAAACGTACTCGAAAATCTCTTTTGAAATTTTAGCGTACTTTTTATTTCCGGTAATCTGGTAAGCTTG
>CAZOPG010000154.1:0-5525 GCA_964581585.1 uncultured Planctomycetaceae bacterium
TAGTAAAATAGCAATGTATTTTACTTGCAAAAACAAGGTTTTTGAGTATACTCCGGGCTTTGGGGATTGTTTTTTGCGATATGTAAAAAAGGAGCTAAGAAATGAAAAAAGTAACATTTGGCGTAATCGTTGGAAATAGAGGGTTTTTCCCGGATTCTCTGGCAAAAGAAGGCCGAAAGAACATGTTGGATGTTCTGAAAGAAAATGGTCATCTTTCCATAGCTTTGTCAACAAAAGATACGAAATTTGGCACTGTTGAGACTTTTGAAGACGCTAAGAAATGTGCGGCACTTTTCGCAAAAAACGCTGACAAGATTGACGGTATTATTGTAATGCTGCCCAACTTTGGTGATGAGAAAGGCGTTGCTGAGACTATCAAGCGTTCAGGACTGAATGTGCCAATTCTGATTCAGGCTGAGCCGGACGATCCAGCAAAAATGACTCTGGCCAACCGCGGGGATTCGTTCTGCGGCAAAATCAGTGTGTGTAATAATCTCAATCAGGCAGGGATACCATACAGCCTTACCGCATCACATACAGTCAAAGTAAAATCGGCAGAGTTCAAAGCGGAACTGGAAGATTTCGCAGCGGTATGCCGAATCGTCCGCGGACTCGGAAATGTGCGTTTCGGTTCTATAGGAGCGCGTACAAGTGCATTCAACACAGTTCGTTATAGCGAAAAGATCCTTGAGTTGAATGGCATTGCGGTTGAGACGCTGGATTTATCCGAAGTATTCGGAAGGGCTCAACGGCTCAGCGATAATGATAAAAAAGTCAAGGCCAAAGTCAATGCGATCAAAAAATATATTTCGACAACATCTGTTCCGGCCGAAAGCCTTATAAGAATAGCAAAACTTGGCAGTGTAATAGACAGTTGGGCCAAGGATTTGGATCTTGACGGAACGGCGATTCAGTGCTGGACGAGTATGCAGGAATTTTACGGCATTGCACCCTGTGCTCTTATGAGTATGATGAGTGAATCGCTGATCCCAAGTGCGTGTGAAGTCGATGTTACCGGCCTGCTGGGCATGTATATTCTTCAACTTGCAAGCGGTTCGCCGAGCGCGATTATGGACTGGAATAACAACTATGGAGATGACCCTGACAAATGCATGATGTTCCATTGCAGTAACTTTCCAAAATCATTTTTCAAAAGCGCAAAGATGAGTTATCAGGACATCATAGCAGGGACAATGGGCGAAAAAAATACCTACGGTACCGTGGTCGGTAAAATCGCGGCCAACAAGACGACCTTCTGCAGAACTACAACCGATGATGCTGAGGGAGTAATTAGTGTCTATACAGGCCAGGGCAAATTTACCAACGATAAAGTTAATAGTTTCGGCGGTTATGGCGTTGTGCAGATTCCAAATCTTCAATTGCTAATGCAATATATCTGTCGAGCCGGGTTTGAACATCATGTCGCATTCAATATCTGTCAAAAAGCCGACGCTATCACCGAAGCACTCGATACCTATATGGGCTGGGAAGTATATCAGCATATTTGATAGTACGGATCCTATGAAGATTATAGACAAAACAAAAAATTATGAGATCAAAGTGGATGCGCCCCCGTCCAAGGCGCATACTTTGCGGGCGATAATAATAAGTTCTTTGGCAGATGGTAAAAGTATTATCCGCAATTCGTTGCTTGGTGATGACCAACTGAATGTCATTGACTGTCTTGGAAAACTCGGTATCGAGATAATTCAAAAAAACGATGAGATAATCGTAAATGGCACCGGCGGCAAGTACAAACCAATTGCGGATGAACTGAACGTGGGTGAATCCGGGGTGGGTATGAACTTTTTAACTTCAGCTGCTTGCCTGAGCGAGGAACCCATAGTTATTACCGGATGTGAAAGAATTACCGAAAGACCCATTATGGAAGTGGTAAATGGCCTGCGCCAGTTAGGGTGCAAAATAGAATATCTACAAAAAGAGGGTTTCCCGCCAATTAAAGTTTACGGCGGCGGCCTCAAAGGTGGCGAAGCTGAAATAAAAGGAGCGAAAACTTCGCAGTATTTTAGTTCAATCGTTATATCATCGCCCTGCGCAGAAAACAAAGTAACACTTAAGTGTGTCGATAGTATGACAGAAAGGCCTTATCTTGATATTAGCCTAGCAATGATGTCAGCTTTTGGCGTAATAGCTAAGAATACAGACTACAGGACCATAGATATTCCGAACGACAAAAGATATTCGCCGCAACAAATAACAGTTGAGGGTGATTATAGCAGTGCCTCGTTTTTCTTCCTGGCAGGGGCCGTATGTAAAACAAAAGTTATTGTAGGCGGATTGAACTCCGATACAAAACAGGGTGATAAAGCATTTTTGTCATTGATCAAAAGGATGGGTTGCGATGTCTCTGTAACAGATGATGGCATGATTGTTCAGGGCCGAGACCTTGTCGCAATCGAACAGGATATGAGTAATGTTCCTGATCTGGTGCCTCCGATGGCGATAGCCGCGGCATTTGCCAAGGGTACGAGCAGGCTTACGAACATAGGCCATTTAAGACACAAAGAATGCGATAGGTTGGCGGTAATGGCATCGGAGCTCGGCAAAATGGGCGTCTTTGCCCAATGCGATGAGGACTCGCTAACAATACAAGGCAGTGATCAAATACATGGAGCCGAAATCAACCCTCATAATGATCACAGAATTGCTATGAGTTTTGCTATCGCTGGATTGGCTACCGGCAACCAGACTATCGAAGACGAAATGTGTGTAGTAAAATCTTTTCCAGATTTCTGGGAAAGGTTTGACGTTTTTTTTAATAATCAAGATTGATATCAGTCATTTAGGAGAAGTAAAATGTTAGGTTGTCATATTGGACGTTGTTTTCAGGTTACCGTCGCAGGCGGTTCGTACCAGGATGGCTTAAGTGCTATCGTGCAGGGTAATCCGCCGGGAATGCTGATTACAGAACAGGAAATTTATGGTGATTTGCTGCTTAGAAAGCCCGGTGCCGATGAGTTGAGCAGTCCACGAAAAGAGCCGGATTTGCCTGTCATCTATACCGGCATAAACGCTGCCGACACGGTTGAAGGGGCGGGCAATAAAAACCATACGAATGGTACACCGCTTACTATTTTGATTCCGAACCTGGATCGCCATTTCATTCATATTAAGCAGTACCAGGATACCAACCGAACACCTCGGCCTGGGCATGCTTCTTACGCATCCTTTATGAAATATGGCCCTGACGATGACGCTATCGGAGCGGGCCTGTTCAGCGGACGTTATACTTCGACAATTGTTGCGGCCGGATTTATAGCTAAAGAAGTTTTGAAAAAGTGCGGGATTAAAGTCTTTAGCTATATCAAGGAAGCCGCCGGCGTAGAGTGCGGGCCGGTAGATGCTGAGAAGATATTTGAAGAGACCGAAAAATATAAACAGATGCGGCGAGACCTCGATCCGTTTTATCAGGAAATCTACGTCAAGAGCAGAATTAACAGCGACATGAGATTCCTTGAGAAGATGGCAGTTTTTGCAGAGGTTGAAAAGGAAATTGAGGATATTCGAGCAAAAGCACCGAAGCTTTCCGCGTCACAGGTAAAAGAAAAATATGGCGTTCATCACATCCTGAACTGCCCCGATATTAAAGTGGCCGATGATATGGTGGATGCCTGCAATAAGATTTCCGCAACCGGCGATTCGTCGGGCGGAATTGTCGAGGTGATCGTTACAGGAGCCCCGGCAGGTCTTGGTGAGCCTGTGTTTGGCAAACTCGACGGTCAACTGGGCATGATGCTTGGAATAGGTGCGGTTAAAGGCGTCGAAATAGGTGCAGGTTTTGCGGTCAAAAATATGACCGGCTTCGAATCGAATGACCAGCTGCATAGCGAAAACGGCAAAGTTGTTTTCGACTCGAATAACGCAGGCGGAATTACCGGCGGACTTTCAACCGGCCAGACCATTAACATAAAACTGGCAGTTAAGCCGACACCCACGATTGATAAACCCCAAAAAACAATTGATAAATATACATTAGAGACCAAAGACCTGGCGGCAATTACCAGACGCGATCCAACGATAGTAGGACGTATTTGGCCGGTTGCTGAAAACTACACTGCGATGGTGATACTTGATAATCTCATCGCACATTATGGTTATCAGGTGCTCAAAGATAAATAAATAAGAATAGAGGCGCAAAAAAAGGTTGCTCTGTGGATGAAAGAAAACTTTCGTTTTGAGCAACCTTTTCTACTTTCCTTATTGTCTTCTAACGACTTTCTTATTCTTTGTCAACAAGAAATAATGTTTATTTTTTATTTTCTTTGCCTTCAATTTTTGGTGTTTCTTCAATATCTTTTAAGACACCCATCTTTTCAATCTTTGATTTTGATTTTTCTCTTAGAGACTCAAACAATTTTTTAATCGCTTTCTGCTTTGCTTCACCATCGAGTCTGGAACTTATTGCCTTTTCAACATCTTTAAAAGGTTTAAGCTTGGACCTCCTTTTGCCCTCGTGTCGTGCAACTTCGTATTTATCATTTTTGACTTTGATCGGCCCGATGATTTCGCCTTCGGAGGCCTTGTTGAATGCAACCAGAAATTCCTCGCTGAAACGACCTTTGACCGTTTTCTCCTGATACTTTGCGGCCTTTCCACCCTTTTTTGCATCTTTGGCAACAGACAATTCTTTCGCGAGTTCGTTTATATTTTCGCCCGCTTCAATTCTCTTGCGAACATCTTCTGCTTCGGCGAGAGTATTGGTTTGTACGTGAGAAAAACTTAAATATAACGGAGTTTTTAGCGAAGGATCCTTTTCCTTGTTTTCTTCGTAATACTTGGTAACAGCATTTGCATCGACACTAACATTGTCCCGGACATGATTGACAAGCTCGCCAGCAAAAACTTTTTTAGCAGCCATATCCGAAAGGAATTTGATCCTCGGGTCATCACCGAGGTTTCGGCTGACAGCTTCTTCGTAAAGCAGCTGAGAATCCAGCCAGTAATCGGCAATTTTTCTTATCATAGAGACATCAGATTCAGCAGTAGGATTAACCCAGAGAATATGACGCATAGTAAGCTGTTGTTCGCCATATGTCATTAGTACAGTATCCGGATCCGTTGGAATAGCCCTTGCAATATTTGGTAGAGCAACGACAACAAAAAGTAAAACAATGATAATGAGCCAGATTGGTTTCCTGTCAGACATAGTAAATTCTCCCTTTCAAACAATTTTTGACGATTCACTTATTTCAATTCCCAGTGCACTTAATTGTGGTAATTATCTGAAAAATATTGTAGATTGTCAATACAAAAAATGAGAACGGTCCACAAAAACAGAGAATCACTCGAGCGGTTTTGTTATAAACAAAATCTCCGAAGATCTAAAAAGCACCGACACTTTTTTGAAGTAGTTAGCGATTTAGGTGTTCTCGGAGAATTAGCGTTAAAAATGACCTTTTTGCAGGAAAAGGGTTTGCGAAATGCGGAGAATCTTGCGCTTAACGAAGTTGATCTGATATTGCCGGGGCTGCCTGAAAAATTTGATGGCTGCCGAATCCTTTTTC
>CAZOPG010000155.1:0-5493 GCA_964581585.1 uncultured Planctomycetaceae bacterium
GGACCGCTTTGACACAAATCAGCATTACCAAGATCGGCTATCATTTTGCCGTAATACTCGATATTTTCTGTTGTTGGCCCATGAATCTGCTCTCTTGGAGGCCTGAGATCTTCATCAATCTGCGACCAGAAGTTGTTGATTGCTGAATAAAGGAAACCCTTGGGCCAGTCCTCCGGGGCCGTATTACCGTCCTGGTCAGCGTATTCATCCATATTGAATGCATGCAGTCTTTTACAGTTGACCCTGAACTTATTAATAACCCATGCAAGCAGTTTATAGCCGGGGTTCGGCTGACCCATAATCAAAACAGTATCTCGGTTATTATCCGCACCTTCCTTAATAGTGTAAAAGAACTCCAAAAGACATTGCCACGCCATTGTCATATCATCCGGAAGAATTATGATCTTAAAATCTGGATTCGGATGCTTGTCAAAATCTTTTCTCTTGATATTACGAACTCTATCTAATACTTCCCTGTCCCTGAAGGGAACATATTTCGATGGTTCAAATACAAACTCTGACATCTTAAACTCCTAAGTATTTTTAATTATTTTTTATAACAACATTTTCCCGATATGAACGTTTGTATTACTTGTAGTTTTTCGTCCAGCAAGACCATATCAGCATCGAATCCGGGCTTGATTTGTCCCTTGGTGTTTTCCAATCTTAACACTTTGGCAGGATTTGTGCTCGCCATGCGAACCGCCAGTGGTATATCTGCATCAAGCATTTTTACCGCATTACGAACAGCCAAATCCATTGTTAGGCCGCTACCGGCAAGTCCGCCGGCGTCTTTGTCATCTTCAGTTAGCCTTGCCGGTCCGCCGGGATATGTAAACTCAACTTCTCTTCCGTTAAACTTATATCTACCCGGCTTGTTGGCCGCACCTATGTTTGAGTCGGTGATCAAGCAAACTTTATCGGAGCCTTTGCACTCCAGTGCCATCTTAACCGCGACAGGATCAACATGTTCGCCGTCTAAAATAAAATCTACGCTAACATTCTGCTCGGCTAATATCGCCTCGACGGCTCCGCAAGGACGAACTCCTGGATCGCTCACTTCTGGACAGGGGAAAACATCGTAAAAATGTGTCGCATGGCAGGCGCCTAACTCGATAGCTCGCTGTGTCTGCTTTACATCCGCCATTGTGTGCGTTATGAAAACAGGTGAGTCATTCCGCGTCATAATAGGGATTAATTCGTCGATGCCCTCAAAATCCGGAGCGATACTGAATATCGCTTTATATGGCTTCGCAGCGTTAATTAAATTATTTACTCTGTCAATATCAGCCTTTCCAAGAGCCTCTGCCGAAAGAGCACCAGTTAGAGTTAAAAAAGGCCCTTCAAGATGAAAACCGAGAATTTGTGTTCCTTGTGATTTAACTTTTACCAGAGAGGTGAGAAATTCGGCATCTTTGCCTTTTGGAAGTGGACAGAGCGTTGGTAAAAAAGAAGTTACTCCAAATTGCGGCAACTGGCTGCAGATATTCGCTAGGTCGTCAGTCCCGTTATCAACTATGTATTCCAGTAATCCATGAAAGTGAAGGTCAATGAAACCGGGCACAAGGTATGCGCCGGCAGCATCAACTATTTCTGTTGTCGCAGGCGGCTGCAACTTTGTAAATGGGGCAATATTGACTATTGTACCTTCTTTACAGAGAACATCCTGGTCGGTAACGGTACGCTCCGGCAAAACCAGGATCGCGTTTTTGATTAGCACACTACTCACGTCCAAATCCTCATAATTTAGGTATCGACTGAGTCGATTTTACAATAAAATCAAAAAAAAACAATCTGATTATTGACAATTATGAAAATTTATGTTATTTATAATGAAATATAACATCTATCAACATATTTAGGCGGTTATGTTACAGAAAAAGCAAAAACTTGATGGTTCCAGGCGATTTTTGCAGATTCGTGAACTTTTGAAAGCCAATCAGCAGGTTTCAGTACCCGCTTTGGCATCGATGTTCGGCGTCAGCGAGATGACTATCCATCGGGACTTAAATAAGCTTGAGGGACAGGGGCAGATAAAGCGGATGCGCGGTGGGGCTATGGCTGCGGAGAGGATGGAGTTTGAGTTCGATTTTGCCCAGCAAAGACAAACTCGCAAAAAAGAAAAACAGGCGATCGCAACCAGAGCCTTCGAGTTGATCGAGCCGGGCCAGAAACTTATTCTCGACACCGGAACAACCACACTTGAGCTAGCTTTTCTTTTGAGAGACAGCAAAGACATTACGATAATCACGCCGAGCCTGGCGGTAGCATCGGTTTTACAGTTCGCCTCCGGAATTGAAACGGTTTTGCTCGGAGGAATAATCCGCCGGGGCAGCCCAGATTTAACCGGGATAGTTACAGAGGCCAATCTTGAGATGTTCTCAGCCGATATTGCCTTCCAGGGAGCCGACGCCATAGGGCTTGATGGGACGGTTCATACTGAGGATATGCGAATTGTAAACGTTGATAAAAAGATTCGTCAACGAGCCGGGAAAAATTATATTCTTGCCGACAGTTCCAAGATAGGAAAATTCGCTCTTGCCGCTAATGGCGGTGTGAATCAGGTGGATGCTCTGATAACAGACGACGGAATCGAGCCGAGCTATATAAAACTTTTTGAAAAAATGGGAGCAACAATAATTACCGTTAACGCGTAAACAAACAATCATCAAATATTAAGGATTTTGGAATTATGAGCAACATAAGTAACCCACCGGAGTGGGCACATTTAGATTTAAACCAAGTCCCGGATATTAAAGTACCCCCGCCTGGGCCTGCATCAAAGAAACTTCACAACCGTTGTACAAAATATTTCAAAGGGCTCAGCAGCCAGGTAAAGCTTTTTCCCGTAGCGTTTGATAGCGGCAAAGGCTGTGAACTGGTTGACGTGGATGGTAACAGGTATATAGATTTTTCTTCTGGAATTTATGTTACCACGCTTGGGCATTGTCATCCGAAAGTTACCGAAGCGGTACAAAAAGCGGCAGGACAGCTAATGAACTGTCACGATTTTACGACAGACATAAAGACTCGTCTTGTGGAAAAGCTCGCCGAAATACTCCCTGGCGACCTGAATGGTTTTCAGTTCTACGATTCCGGTACAACAGCGGTAGAGGCTGGCCAGCGTGTTCTACGTGCCGCTACAGGCAAACATGAAATGCTTTCCTGTTTTTATGACTACCATGGCAAAACTTATGGCGGCGTTTCGCTTGGCCATATTCGCTCATTTGTTTATGGTCCATGTCGTGCACCGGGTATGCACATGGTACCAAGGCCTGACCCGTATAGGCCGTTATGGATCAAGGAGGATGGCTCGATAGATACGGATAAATACATTAAGTTTTTCGATGAATATATCGACAAGGGCACGGTTGGCAATGTGGCTGGTTTCGTTCTTGAACCTATTCAGGGCTGGGGTGGCTCGGTTATTCCTCCGGATGATTTCTTTCCAAAACTACGCAAATACTGCGACGAAAAAGGCATACTTTTAATGATCGATGAAGTGCTGACCAGTTGGGGCAGAACGGGCAAATGGCTTTGCATGGAGCATTGGGGTGTTGTGCCGGACATTGTTACGATAGGCAAGGGTTTTGGTAATGGCTTCCCTGTAACATGCGTTGCCGTACGGGAAGCTCATAAGGAATCGTTTGAGTCCATCTCAGCCTCAAGCAGTTATGGCGGCAATCCTATGGCTTGTGCGGCGGCCCTGGCCTGCATTGAGACGATTGAGGATGAAAATCTTCTCGAACGTTCCACACATCTTGGTGAAATTGCTCTTGAAAGAATGAAAAAAATGAAAGAAGATCATCCTATTGTTGGTGATGTTCGTGCCAAAGGCTGCCTGATGGGTATTGAACTGGTAAAAGACAAGGACACCAAAGAGCCATTCAATGAGGCTGGGACATTGGTTTATCAGAAGGCTTTCAGAAAAGGGCTTGCATGGATACCTGCCGGCCATATATTGCGGATGAGTCCGCCAATTGTTATGGAAGATGAAGTTCTTCTCAAAGGTCTTGATATGATTGATGAAGCAATTGGTGAAACAGAAAAGGAGCTGCTCTAAATGAGAACTGTAAAATTTGGAATAATTGGTTGCGGCCTGATGGGTCGTGAATTTGCTTCTGCTGTTGCACGCTGGTGCCATCTGCCGGAAATGGATGTTAAACCGGAAATCATCGCAGTTTGTGATACAAACGCGAAATTATTGGAATGGTATACCGGCAATTTTTCTTCTATAAAGCAGGTTACTGGTGATTACAAACAGCTTTTAGCTAATAAGAATATTGAGGCGGTTTATATCGCGGTTCCTCACAATCTCCACGCTGAATTTTACTGTGCCGCGATAGAAGCGGGCAAGAACCTGCTTGGCGAAAAACCGTTTGGCATAGACAAAACAGCTAATGACCAGATTACCGATTGCATAAATAAACACCCTGATATTTTTGTCAGATGCACCTCTCATTCACCTTTTTTTCCAGCAATGCAAAGAATGGGCAAAATGATAGAAGCCGACGCTTTTGGCACTATCTTAGAAGTTAATAGCGGCTTTTTGCACTCAAGCGACATGGACTTCAGCAAGCCCATCAATTGGAAGCGAATGCTGAAATTCAATGGCGAGTATGGCTGTATGGGTGATCTTGGTATGCACGCCTGCCACATGCCGTTTCGTGCCGGCTGGATACCGAAAAATGTAAGAGCAATTTTGAGCAATATTGTAAAGCAACGCCCTGATAGAGATGGTGATATGGTAGATTGTGAAACGTGGGATAATGCTACAATATTTTGTAATGCAACCGATGAAGCAACTAAAAGCGAATTCCCAATGACAATCAAGACCCAGCGAATTGCTCCTGGCAACAAAAATACATGGTATCTTGAAATTTACGGCACAAAGGCAAGTGCCAAATGGTCAAGCAAACAGATCAATACTCTTGAAATACTTGAGTACACCGGAGGTGAGCAGGCCTGGCAGGTAATTGATATGGGCCATGAGATGGCGTACAAATCAATAACTGGCGGTATTTTTGAAACAGGCTTTTCGGATTCGATTTTGCAGATGTGGGCCGCGTTCCTTTATGAACTGCATCACGGAAAGCCGATTAGCAAATTCTCAGGTTGTGTAACTCCAGAAGAGGTGGCATTAAGCCATAAACTCTTTACCGCAGCACTCGAATCTCAAAAGGAAAATACTGTTGTTAAAGTTTTTGAAGTTAAGACGTTAGCTGAATAAGTGGCCTGCTCCATCATATTCTGTTATTTGGTCATGTTATAGGGAAATAAAAAAGGGAGTGTCCGTTTTTTTTGGTAGGCGTTCTTGAACATACGTTGGCTATTGTGGGGTAATAGCATTACGTTTGTGAATAATGCCGCAGAAAATGCCTTTGCTTTCTAAGACTTTCTTGCGTTCGCTACTCGTATATAAACGTCATTTTACCAGATAAATAATATTTTGTCTCGCTATAAATAGTAGAGTTTTTCAGAGGGCCCAATTAT
>CAZOPG010000156.1:0-5465 GCA_964581585.1 uncultured Planctomycetaceae bacterium
TTTTACTTTTCTTTCACTTCACTTTCAACCTTTTTTTCTTCTTTAAGTTCTGTAACTATCGTGTCTCCAATTTCTATATCAGCTGGAGTTGTTATAATTTTGCCGGTTCGGCCGTTCTTAGTGATACTGTAGCCGCGATTCAAAACGCCTTTGGGATCAAGGCCTGTCAGTTTGCCAACCTGGCCTGCCAGTCGTAATTTCAGGCCGTTTAAAATTATTCCCATCGCCGAATCGGCACTGTTTTGCAGATTGTTCAGGTTTATTTTTTTCTGCAATAAAAGTCTGTGCGGTTCAATCCTCCTGATAGTATCATGATAAACTTGAAGCTGCTGACGTATATCGATCAATAACATTTTTGTTACTTCATTTAATCCAGCTTCTGTCTGGTCGAGCCTTTGGCATGCATTTTGTACCAGCAAAAGAGGATTTCTAAAGGCCGCACTGGCCAGAATCGTTTGTAGAGTTTGTTTGCAAAATTGCAATTTCGTTTTGATGTCAAATTTAATTTTGCTGTGCATTGAATCAAGCTGACCTTGAACATCAGCTATATCAGGGACGGCGATCATACCTGCTTTGGTGGGTGTCGAGGCTCTTGCATCAGCGGCAAGGTCTGCGATGGTTACGTCAACCTCGTGACCGACCGCACTGATTATCGGAATCGCCGAATTGAATATCGCCCTGGCCAGGACCTCTTCGTTAAAAGCCCAAAGGTCCTCCATAGAGCCCCCCCCCCTGCCAACAATAAGGACATCAAGCTTTAATTTTTTGTTTCGCCCGTCAAGTTCTTTGACGGCCTCGGCAATTTTCTCAGCAGCACCTTCGCCCTGAACAGGCACCGAATACAAATACAATTTCGCAACGGGCCAACGGTCATAAATACTATCAGCTATATCGTGCAGGGCCGCTCCGGATTCGCTGGTTAATATGCCAATCTTGGCGGGAAATTTCGGCAGCGATTTTTTATATTCTTCCTTAAAAAGACCTTCCGCTTCTAATCTCTGCTTCATCTGCTCAAAGGCCAACTGCAGCGTGCCTGTTCCCTCCGGAGCGATTGAGTCTGCATAAAACTGATATTTGCCCTGCGGCGGGAAAACATCAATATTTCCCTTTACCACTACAGCCATTCCGTTTTCGGGCTTGAATTTGACCTTCTTGAATTTACCCTTCCACATTACACAGGGCAATATAGAATTTCCATCTTTAAGATCGAAATAGCAGTGCCCACTTCCGTGGTGTTTGAACCCGCTAATTTCACCGACTACCGACACCCGCGAGGGCAGATTCTCCTCCAATGCCACTTTTATGAGCCCATTGATCTGGCTTACCGTGTAAACTCTCGGCTTTTGCTTTTTCGGCTTTGCAGGTTCTTGTTTATCAAACAGAGTCGGTTCTTCCATGTCCCTGATTATAACATTGACTTGCAAATCCGCTACAAAAAAAGCCGTGAACTTCTCAGTCCACGGCTTTCAAATCCTAATCTTCTAAACGTAAATTACATATACTTACAACAACCATTTTCAATCAAACTTTACGATCCAATTTTCATAAAACACTTTTTTTCTAACAGACTACAGGCCTCCGCCACAACCGGCTGGCAAGCCAGGGCCCACTGGCGGGTTCTTTATCTGCCAACTTGTCTGCAGGGTACCCAGATCCAAAGCACCGACATGAAAATAACCGTTCTTGACATCACCACTTAAAGTACGGTCAAAGTCAGCACATATTTGGTTTCCAGATACGCCTGGACCATGTGGCAGTTCTTTAATCTGCCATGCACTCTGCAGAATACCTAAATCGAGAGCACCAACCTGAAAATAGCCATTTTTGACATCGCCACTTGCGATACCATCGGCATCGCCGCGACATTGATAGGTGTAGCACCAGCACGTCGGTTTGCCAGCAACAACCCATTTGGGGTGATCTGGATGGCCACTCGAGAAGCATTCCCAGTTGGGATCTGTTGTAATTGCAAAAGCCATATCAATATCGGCACCTTCATATTGGTGTGACAGTGGGTAAGTCAACTTCTGCCATATTCCTGAGTTGTCCCAGACAGCGGCATCGTTCCAGTGAATCCGCGAGGTTTTCCAACCGAACTGAGTGCCCTGTGGCTCCGACATCAATTTCACCCATACATCAAGCCAGTAAACCTTAGGCTCATCCTCTGTGCCCCGCTGGATGAAAGCTATTTCCGGGTCAATATAGATGTCATACTTCCAAATCTGCTGGTCACCTTGCTGAATATATACACTAGTATATGGATCCCACCAGGCTTCCCATAATGGATCGATATTCTTATAGAGAGTTTCATTGAAATCAGGTGGGAAGAAATCATGTTCCCAGAGCAGGTTTCCAGGCATACTGTAAGATATCGGATCCTGCGGGTCTGGATCAGGAATATCTTCGTGAATACTCAGGTGAATAAATTCTATCTGACCCTTGTAATCATCATTCCATGAGCCCTAGAGGTGAACATCTGTAATAGGCCCGGTCTGGGTACATGGGAAGTCATCAGCCAGCGTGCGAAGAATTCCATCCTCACGGTCACAGCGAATATCTATGCCGGTTTCGGCTTCATCAGGCGGCTGAATATATTTTATATTTGGATCATCGGGTTCAGGTTCATAGCCAGTAGTAATCATGAACGCCATATCGATAGAATTTGTGTCAGCTGGCGAACCTTGATGATATGGATGTGTCGCTGGATAATGCAATTCACTCCAGCCGCTTATCCATGGATAATTCGATCCGTTTGCAAACACTGCATCATCCATATAATGACCATCATAAGGATCGCGTGTCTTCCAGCCGAACTTATTGCCCTGCATCTGAAAAGAAGTGAACGCTTCAATCTCAAGCCAGTAAATAATTGGTGCTGTCGGCTCGCCTTGTTGGACGAATGCTTCGCACGGGTCGATATAAATATCGTACTGCCATATGTTCTGGTCGCCCATTGAGTTTATGTCGCCAAAATACGGATCCCACCACCATTCATATAATGGATCTGGATCGCTTGGCAGACTGTAATACAGCCATTCGTCAAACTCACCTGCTGGGAACTTCTTTTCCCATTGAAGAACATCAGGCTTTGAGTATGTATTGCACGGATCGCTTCCGCCAAGACCAATCGGGTCATCAGTATAGAATCTGACTGTAATACTGCCAAGCCCGAGTTTTTCATCATCTTTCCACGAACCCCAGAAATGTACATCGGTGATAGGCCCTGTGGTCGTGCATGGGAAGTCATCTGCAATATGACGTGTTACACCGTCACCAGCATCAACACGGATATCGATACCCTCTGTCGAAAGGTCTGGCAACTGAACATACTTGACATTCGGGTCAACAGGTTCGCCTTCCTCTATTGTTACCATGTAGTCTTCAACTTCGCCATCCGGTATTGAAGTTCCCGCCATGTGTGTTGGCTGCAACCCACCAGAAGGGCTTAAACGGAACCTTGCGAATGTCGTGCCAATAGTAGCCCCAGCAGGCACGGTAAAGTTAATAATATTAGCACCCGGATTGACAGGGATACTTGCGCCGTTGATTTGCTCAGCAGCGCCCCAAGCACTAACGCCATCATAATCTATCCACGCATCGAGATTTGCAACGGTGCTTGATATAACAGTAATCTGCGCAGGTAGTCCAGGAATTAGTGCAGTATCAAATGTTACCCCATCTTCATCATCGGGCCCAGCAGCTGGATTCATATCATCACCATCAGCTAATGGTGTAGGTTGACCGTCAGCTTCACCGTCAACAGTTGCACCCATAAACGTTGAGCTAATTTTATGCACCGCACCATTGTTTATAGACAGTGTTGGATAAGGTTGGTCAGGCGCATCGCCATAATCATATTCGTCATCGCCGCTAATACCTTCGCCGCTAATAACAAATGCTAAATCTACATTATCAAAACCAACAGCTGGAATTGATATTGGATTCCACACCCACGGATTGCCACCAGTAGGGGGCAAGGCCCATCGAGCATAAGACTGGAATATCGTACCAGTATTAGGTTGTGGATAGCTCCCTAAATCAGCAGTTTTCCACCCAACAGCAGGGGGCCATTCATTTACATTAACTTTAATAACTAGCCAATACGTCGTCCCTTCAATTTGCGTAAAAGGATCTTCAAGATTCATGAAATTCACCTGCCAGATATTATCGTGGTCAAGCATGATTGTCACTTCCTCACTTGGACAATGCCATCCTTGTTGGCCGACACCATAATGGCGAAGAGCAGGATTTGGCCCACTATATTGCCAAAGTATCGCGCCGATAGTACCCGGTGCACCGGTATCTAACGCACGAATACTGACATCCCAAATTGTAGGGTCACTCAGTTCAAGAACCTGATCATCTTTAAATGACACCTAAATATGGATTTCATCAATAGTGCCCGTCTCGCCGCAAACAAAATCATCTGCTAAATATTGTTCATGCAGACAGACATCAAAGCCATCCTCATCTGGCAGTTGCGGGAAATGCATTTTATTGGGATCGCAAGGATCCCAATCTGCCTGTGCAACGCCCGTTATACAGAATAACATAGCTGCACATAAAAATAACAATCTTAATGCTTTCATTTTTGATCCTCCTATAAAAAGGTTAAGTTATCCTCTGAAAATATATAACGTAGCTGCCCAAGTAGCAGATTGTTTTTAGAATAATGAACAGCAGTTTTTAATGGTGAAAGTGAAACGAAGCTAGACACTCTCCTGAAGACACACACAAACTCTCTCTCCAAGTTCCTCATTTTCTCTCCTTCAAAACAGTGCAAAGGACAAAAAATCCACACTCGTATGTATTTTCGGCTAAATCGATAAGAAAGTCAAGGAAAATATAGAATATTATAGGACATTGCAAGGACGAAAAAGGAGCAGTTAACCCCTTTGGGCAAAAAGGACAAGATAAAGTCGCCATAACAGCGAACATGCAAAATACATTTTAGGCCTGTTTAAGCATTGTTATGTCGCATTTAGAGATATTCTTTGCCTATTTAAATTATTACCCGATAACAATACGAATTTGCATGGATCGTTGTTAAATGAGAGGATTGGAATTGTCGTTAAGTGCCCTTTTTACAAGCAGATAGAGTGATTTGGCCAGTTTTTATTTCCCTTTTTGGTATAACAAGCCTATAGTTGAGCCGATAGTAATTTTAATATGGATAGTTCCTATACACTGCGTTGTTTCAGCATTTCAACTGATATCAACAGAAGGTCCGTTATAATGAAAAAAAGAGCTTTTACTCTCATCGAGATATTGATAGTGGTGGCGGTACTCGGCATTCTGGCCGCGATAGTTGTCCCGCAGTTTCAGGACTATTCCCAGCAGGCAAAAGAATCAAACGCAAAAGCAAATCTAAAAATTCTGCGAGGAGCGATAGAACGATATGCTGCCCAGCATAATGGCGTAGCGCCGGGATATGCAAATGACGACACTTCAAGTACTGCGAGCTA
>CAZOPG010000157.1:0-5446 GCA_964581585.1 uncultured Planctomycetaceae bacterium
TCATTTTTATCTTTTCAAAGTTCAGGTCAAATCGCCCCGTTGGAGCTATCTGTTGATATCCCTTTTCAAGTTGTTCGGTTAGCATAAGACCTAACCTGTTATCAAAAGCAATGTCGTTTGCTGTTAGGCCTAGCGAAATACTATTTATTCCATTGCTGTCTGTCAATATCGTACCGTTTACTATTAGCTGCGATTGATCGGTTCCTGTTTGTATGCCATCTGCTATTGCAGCGGTCAAATCAGTTATTTCAGTTTTTTCAGAAGTTATCCTCACAAGCCCGGTAATATACTTCAGCGGGAGTGCTATTTTTTTTAAGTTGGCTGTATTATTAAGACATCGAACGAGAATTTTATATTCCGGTTTTCCCTGGGAGCCATTACTGACGTTGGTCTCCACGTTCACTTTGCCAGCCAACTGCAATTGAGAAATCATTTCTGCGGTTTCATCTGAAAGAACGCTTCCAATCAAATCTTTATCAATCCATTTGTTTATATCCACTTCGGGCAATGTAATGTTAATATCATATTTCGGCAACTCACTGCTGATCTCAGTTATTGCCCCTGCCAGGAGAATATCCTCTCCTTTGCACTTTGCTTTTATATCGGTTAGGTGGCATTCGTCCGAGGTCGCACAAAAACTGCCCGTGATGTTCTCTATTGGATATGGAAAATATTCGCATAGAATCGCAACATTTTCAAGATCGGCCTGGAGGATAGTGTTGAGTTTCCCTCCCGGCTCAGTAATAAGACTGAAATGGCCTTTGGCAAGACCGCTGGGCGAAAAGGTGAACCATAATTTTTTATAATGCACGGGTAAAGCCTGGTAAAGCTCGTCGTCGAGCAGCATATTGTCGCTGTACAAAGCAATATTACAGTCCCATGTTTGGTTATATCCCTTTGAGTAGCCTTTCATTGTAACGTCAACCCGGTTGTGGCTGCCCTTTAGACCGTTCATCGTCACGCTATCTTCGGTTACCTGTAGTTGCCCATTGATGTTTTCGAGCAGATACGGGAATTTTCTGAACTGAATCGATGAATTTTTGCAGTTTATTGTTCCAAGGCATTTGGTTTTGGCCATTTTTGATAATATGCCGGAAAGCTCAACATCGATATCCACTGAGCCTGTCGGCTCGAAGTAGTCGAAGAACAACTGCAACATAGGAATAAAATTGCCCACCACCTCTGCGGTGTTGGTATAAATAAAAGCGTTGGGTTGTGGATCCCTGACAACCGAGAGGTTATCTGTTTTTACGTTAAAAAGAAATTCAGCCTGGCTTGTGTAATCTTTTACCGAGCCTTTAACGTCAAGGCTGGTCTGGTCGCCGATATTTACAGAAAAGGTTTTAAGGTTTATGTCATTTGTATCATAATTCAAATCAACAGCAAAATCTCCAATCATCAGCGGACTTTTAAACAAGGAGATATCTGCCGTTGGGATGCTTCCACTTAAAACAAGTTTGCCAGGATAGCCTTTATACCATTTGCCTGTAAGCCAGTTGCTGCCTGTTCCTCCGGACTGTATGTGAAAATTGTACATATCTTTATTCGAGTCTCCAACAGCAAAACCGCTGGAGATGGCGAATCTGATGAGACGATTTTTCAGGCCTGAAGTAATTCGAGTATAGCTAACGGTGCCATTTTTAACCTTGACCGAAGGAGGTTTGCGTTTATGCTTTGAGGGTTTTGCGAACTTGAACGCCCGAACATTCCAAAGTTTAGCATCTGTATCATATTCGATATTGATGTCAAAATCCCTAAGAGTTATCTTCTTAAGGGAGGGCCTTAGTAACAGGAGGCTCAATAGTTTGAAACGTACATCGACTCTGCCTATTTTTACAATTGGTTCATTGAAACTGTCCTGGCCATCCGGTGCTATGGTCAATCCATAAAGCCTGACACGCCCATCCAGCTTAAAGTCAAAAGAATCTATCTGAACATTTGCTCCGGTAAGTTCAGCGATTTGACGCACGGCAAGTGGCCGTAACAAATCCCCGCCCCAGTTATAAAAATACCACAGCAACACCATAAAAACCGTCAGAACAGACAGGCCTATATAGCGTCGATTAATTCCAAAAACTGTTTTTTTTCTTTTTTTATCTGCCACCTGTCAGATTGTAAGCCAGCAAAAGCTGATGGTAAAGCGAAAAACGGGTAAAATGAAGTTTTGAGCAAATTGGGCTTGAAATTCGGCAGTTAATCGGCTATAAATATTTTTTTAATGAAATGGAGCCCATATGGGACGTTTGACCGTGAAAGAATATAAGCGGGCCGGGTCAGTCGGTTCCGAGTTGGTCCCTTTGGGCGGAGCCCTTAGCCAGAGACGATGCTCAGTCGTTGAAAAGAAATACCATTTCATCGGCGCCGGCGGTGTTGGCCTTAGCGGGCTTGTCCGGATAATGAAAAAAGACGGAGCTATTGCTACCGGCTCGGACCAGGAGGGAAGCCCCGTTATAGATGCCCTGACCGAAACAGGCATAGATATCAAAATTGGACACAGTTCCGACAATATAGGGGATGACCTGGACGGCGTTGTGGTTTCCGCGGCAATAAAAGAGAGTAATCCTGAACTTATCTGGGCCAGAAAAAAACAAATTCCAGTTTACAAATATGCCCGAATGCTCGGCGATATAATGAGCAAATATGATGGAATTGCCATATCCGGTACACACGGCAAGAGCACAACGAGTGGGTGGCTGGCTTTTGTTATGAAGCAGGCCGGCCTTGAGCCGAATTTCATTGTTGGAGCAAATATCAGCCAGTTAGACTCTTCTTCGGGTCTGGGCAGCAGCAGAATTTTCATCGCTGAAGCTTGCGAATACGACCGTAGTTTTCTGAATCTCCACCCCAAAACAGCGGCCATACTCAATATTGAACAGGATCATCTGGACTATTATGAGGATGAAAACGAAATAATCGAAGCCTTCTGTTGTTTTGCAGATGGCATTCGAAAAGATGGTTCACTAATAGTTGACGGGCATGACAGAAATATTGCCAAGGTTATCGCGAATCTTAAAGTTTTGAAAAAGGCTCTAACATTTGGTTTTAGCACTGGTTATGACTTCGCGGCACAGAATATAAACATATCTGGCGGGCTGACAGAGTTTGACTTTTTCCATAAGGGTAAATTTGCCGGCAAGGCCAAAATTCAACTGCCGGGTGAGCATAATGTGCGTAACGCTCTGGCTGTTATTGCCTGTGCGGTAGATATTGGCATGGAAACTTCTCAGATTCTCGATCTTCTTGGCGAGTTTAGCGGAATAGAGCGGCGGCTGATGCTCAAAGGCAGGTGCAGAGGTATTACGGTGATGGATGACTATGCCCATCATCCAACGGAAATCCGCGCTTCACTGCGAGCGATCAGGCAATATTACGAACCGAAACGGATAGTTTGTGTTTTTCAGCCTCATCAGTACAGCAGAACGAGATTTTTACTTGATGATTTCGCCGAAAGCTTTGCGATGGCGGATATTACAGTCTTGCCGGAAATATACTTTGTCAGAGATACCGAAGCCGGTAAAAGAGAGGTCAATTCACAAAAACTCGTCGATAAAATTTGTAATAACGGCAGTGAGGCATTTTTTGTCAACAGCTTTGAGGGTATTTGCCGATATCTTAGAGAGAACATTCGCCCTGACGACCTCGTAGTCACAATGGGCGCGGGCGATATTTGGAAAGTAGCAGATGAATATCTTCAGTGGCTTAGAAAAAATAGTTGAACAGGGTTATCCGCTAGCCAAACATACGTGGTTCGGTCTGGGTGGGGATGCGGACTATTTTCTCATACCTGATACGCTTGAACAACTTCAAACGATTGTGAAACGGTGCGAGGAGAATGGGTTAGCCATGTATGTGCTCGGCTATGGGTCCAACCTACTCATCGGTGATGAAGGAGTTCGCGGTGCGGTGATAAAACTTGCCGGGGATGAGTTCTTGAAAACAAGCTTTTCCGAAAGCGGGCTTGTCGCCGGTGCCGGTGCGGATCTTGGCAAATTAGTGCTCGATTCAGTGCGAAAAGGACTCTCCGGAATTGAAGCAGTTGCCGGAGTGCCTGGCTCTGTTGGCGGTGCTGTTCGGATGAATGCAGGGGGCACTTTCGGTGATATCGGTGCTGCTGTCGAATCTGTCAGTCTTATGGATAAGGACGGTAGTGTTTTTGAAAAAAGTAAACCGGAACTGGTGTTCGATTATCGATGCAGCAATATCACTGCAAAGTTTATCCTGAGTACGAAATTTGAACTTGTCCAGGGCGATCCAGAGCAGCTTCTCCGAAGTGTCAAAGAGGTTTGGATGTACAAAAAAAATGCTCAGCCTTTGAATACACGCAGTGCCGGCTGTATATTCAAAAATCCGCGAGGGATGTCCGCCGGTGCTGTAATTGACAGGGCAGGTTTGAAAGGTTTGCAGGTCGGTGGTGCTGAGATCAGCCAAAAACATGGCAACTTTATCATCGCCAATAAAGGCTGTAGAAGCTCAGATGTTAAACAACTTATCGATACCATTCGCCAGAGAGTAGCGGAAAATTTCGATATCAAATTGGAACTTGAAATAGAAATTTGGTAAATATTCAATGTCAGGTGCGCCAATGTATAATAATTCACCCAAAATCGCGGTTCTAATGGGATGGGAAGGTGCAGAGCGTCAAATCAGCCTGCAAAGCGGTCAGGCGGTCAGCAAGGCGCTCAGGGCAGCAGGGGCGGAGGTTGTTGAATGTGATATCCGTCCAGGGGCTATAGATATACTTGACGATGCAACGATAGATATATTTTTTCTCGCATTACACGGGCCGTTCGGCGAAGACGGTCAGCTTCAGGCGATTCTCTCTTCCAGAAAGCTCATTTATACCGGATCCGGAGCTGAATCCAGCAGACGCGCATTCGATAAACGAGCCTGCAAAAACGTCTTTGTCGCATCCGGAATAACAACTCCAAAATCGATTGAATTTGACAGTAAAACCAATTGTAAACAATTGTGTGGGGAACTGGCCTATATCGCGGACAAGTTTGTTGTCAAGCCCGCGACACAGGGAAGCAGTGTCGGGGTAAGCATTGTTACAGGCGCCAAAGCAGCCCTCAAGGCTGCAAAGAAATGTTTGAAATTATTTGGCAACTGCATTATCGAAGAATTTATTTCCGGCCGTGAACTGACTGTGAGCATCGTTGGAAATAAAGTGCTGCCGATCATTGAGATCAAAAGTGCAACGGGTTTTTACGACTATAAGGCCAAGTATGCTGACAAAAGGACGGAATTACTTTTCGATACAATTGCTGATAACAACATCGAGGCGTGGGTCAATAGTGCGGCGATGAAGTGCTTTAGGGCTCTTGGGTGCAAGGACTTTGCCAGGGTTGATTTCATTCTTGGTGATGACGGCCGACTGTATACAATCGAATTGAATACGATACCCGGTTTTACCACCCACTCGCTGCTGCCCAAGGCGGCTGAGCAT
>CAZOPG010000158.1:0-5397 GCA_964581585.1 uncultured Planctomycetaceae bacterium
GTAAGTTCGTAATTACTCGGACTACAGAGTCTGTCCGAGCAGGCCAGGCCCTTGGATTGAATTTTTATTTCAGTTTCACCCAGTATCGAGCCGGCCTTGAAGGGTAAATATACAATAAAGCTGTTGCTGAATACTTTTTGTTTCTTTTTTGTGTTTTTGTCAAAATAGAGAACGGCGGGAGGATAAATCGGTGCAGAGAATTCTACTGCTTCTCCTGATGAAACAACGGTGAGAACCATGCCGTTAGGTGCGGTTTTTTTGTCGGCATAAAAGTGCCAGCCCTCTTGCATTTTGAAATGAATTGCCAATGCCGAGTTACTGTCCGGTAGAACTGAATCATACTGCTGCTGGACTTTTAGCTCGGTGATTTCAGCACTTGCACAAGTTACGGTGAACAGGACGACAGATACAATTGCGAAAATTAGCAGTTTGCGCATATTAACCCCTCTTTCAAATTTCAAACGGATTTATGGCTGCTCGGAATCAGAATCGCTTTTTTCTGTGTTTTTATCGGCATTACGTTTTTGTTCTACCTCAAGCAGATCGCCTACCGTTGGTTTGTCCAGCACTCCACCGGCCAGAATCGTTTCGACCTCGGAGGCGTCAAGTGTTTCATATTTTAACAGAGCCTGGGCAATTGCTTCTAATCTGTCCTTGTTGCTATCGACGAGTTCTCTGCATTTAGAATAAGCTTCGTCAAGAATTCTTTTAATTTCCCTATCTATTAGTTCGCTGGTTTTTTCGGAATGTTCAGACCCAGCGGGTGGAAAAAAGCCATTTTGGTTGTCTGGACTGTAATCGATTGGGCCTAGCGCCGGGCTCATGCCCCAGGTCTGCGTCATTTCCTTTGCAAGTGAGGTGGCCACTTTTATATCGGATTGTGCGCCGCTGGAGATATCATCACAGAAAACCTCTTCGGCGATACGTCCGCCAAAGCAGACTTGTAACTGAGCCATGCAATATTTTTTTGTGAACAGGGTTCTATCTTTTTCCGGCAGCGCAAAAGTCGCACCTCCCATGGGGCCGCGGGGAATAATGCTTACCTTGTGGAGAGGGTCGGCATCTTCCAGCATAGACTGGGCTAGGGTGTGGCCGGCTTCGTGGAAAGCGACAATTTTTTTGTCACCCTTGTCAACTGATCTGCTTCGCTTCGATCTGCCCCATCGGACCTTGTCTCTGGCTTCTTCGAGATCACTCATTTCGACGCAATCTTTATTGTTCATTGTTGCGGCGATAGCGCCTTCGTTTATTATCGCCTCAAGGTCGGCTCCGCTGAACATTGGGGTGCCTCTGGCCAATCGCTCAAGTTTAACGTCAGGGCCAGTCTTGATTTTTTTGGAGTGTATTTTTAATATCTCCGTTCGCCCCTTAATGTCCGGTAGGGGAACAAAAACCTGTCTGTCAAATCGGCCGGGACGAGTTAAAGCTTTATCGAGAATATCACCGCGGTTCGTCGCGGCCATTACGATTACCTGGTCGTTAGTATCAAATCCGTCCATCTCAACGAGAATTGCGTTAAGGGTCTGCTCTCTTTCGTCGTGTCCGCCGCTGGCAAAGCCGGGCCCGCGTTTGCGACCGATGGCGTCAACTTCATCGAGAAATATAATGCATGGAGAATTCTCCTTGGCCTGTCTAAAAAGGTCCCTTACCCTTGAAGCTCCGACGCCGACGAACATTTCAACGAAATCACTGCCCGATATACTGAAGAATGGAACGTTAGCCTGGCCTGCGATCGCTTTTGCTAATAACGTTTTGCCGCATCCGGGCGGGCCGATTAGCAGGACACCTCGCGGAATTCTACCACCGAGCTTTTTGAATTTTTTGGGTGTTTTTAGGAATTCGATAATTTCAGCCACTTCCTCTTTTGCTTCATCGATTCCAGCGACATCTTCAAATGTAACTTTAATCTGTTCTTTTCCCTGCATACGGTGCTTGCTTCGTCCGAAGCTTGTAAGCATTCCGCCGGGCCCGTTCTTGAGGTTTCGCACAAAAAAGAAATAGAAGAAGGCTATCATCAGTACTACCGGCAGAATCCAGCTTAACAACGGCATCCAGAACGGTGCCGCGGTAACCTCCCATTCGATACCGCTGTTTTCGATTTTCTCAGTTAGCTTGTCTAACTGTTCCGGAAGGAAATTGAGTCGAAACGTTTTCTGTTTTTCTTTATTAATCCTCTCAGCGTTGAATGTACCGGTAATTTCTCTGTCGGAAATCCGAATACTTTTTATGACCGGGGGCTCTTCGGCCAGCAGTGCTTCAAATTCATCATTGCGGATTTTGTCCCTGTCCTGGAATCTTCCCATCATCATCATGATTGCCATAAACAGTAGCAGCATGAATAACCAATTGAGAGATTTTGGTTTTACCTTGCCGAGGGGTTTCTTGCTTCCGCCGATCGGTTTTTTTCCTTGTTGTTGACGTTTTTTTTGTGGATTCATATTTTCACTTTTTATCGATGTTCCAATCCGTTTGCATTAATTCTACTATCCTCTCACCCAGCCGGGTCATAGCCACTTTACCAGCGTTGCCAAAACTCTGCTGTTGAAATTCCACGTAGCTGGCCGCTGCGGTTACTTCGGCATTTTCTATGATAAATTCGCCCGTTCGAAGGTCTTTCCAGCTAATAACTGCTTTAGCCATAGCCTGATTTTCGAGGGCTCTGCCTGTCTCAGGTTCCATTGTAACTGTCGCTGCTTCCAGCGAGGTGATTTTTCCGCTGATCAAAGTGTCGGCTCTGTTTCTTTTGGAAATTATCTTGTACGGAGTATCAGCTTCAATGCGTTTGGCAATTGCCGCAGTGAGTTCGTATTCCATATCTCGCCTGAAAGTGGTGTTATCGAACATCTCTACGTAAACGCTTTTTATATCTTGCGGGTAAAGCGATTGATTTGAATAACCGCTACAGCCGGCCATAAACATTACCATTGCCAAAAGAACATATCTCAAAACTGGGTTAGTCATATTCGACGCCTCTCAAAAAAAGTTGGCGATTGCTGGCTTACAATTCGTGTTTTTCAAGTTTATTTATCGCAATTTTCGCTGCGGCCGATTTCGGCCACTCATCGGCAATTCTCTGGAAATATAAATTCGCTGCTGTAGTACTTGACGTTCTTTCGTAATACAGAGCGATGTCCAATTGTTTGTCGGAGATTTGTTCATCTATTTCGTTTATTATCGCGCCGACACCCTGCTGGTGAGCTTGCGGGCTATACCTGGTACTGAAGTTGGTGTAATAATCCCTTGCACTGTCCAGCATTGAGGCGTCATATTTCGGCCCCCTGTAGGATGCGTGGAGGTTGCGGGCCATTCCTAAAAGTGCTTCTTGGGCAATTTGTCCTGTCGGCCATTTGTCCTGAATGTCTGACCAGCGATAATATGCTTCGGTAAATTCTTTTCTGTCCTCATAACTTTGAACCATTGTTTTCATTGCTCTTTTAGCTATCGGCGCATCGCCGGTTCTCTCTGCTATCTGCTCCACCATTCCAGCGGCTTCTTCATACGCCCGGAATTTGAAAATGGAGACACTTTTTTTCTGGCCATATAAAAACATCCTGGCGATTTCATACTGCCTCTCTAGAGCAGCATCGGTCAGGGCGCTTTGCGGGAAGGAATCCATGAAACGGTTATACTGTCCAAAGGCCTTGAAAAACTTTTTCCGTGCATAGAGCATTTCGCCTTGGCCGAAGGCATCCATGTCCTCACCGACGATATTCGGATAGTTTTTTTTGATCTGAGCAAGAGCCAGTTCCACTTTTTTAGCCTGGCCGATTGTTACATACTGTTTTAATTCCGTAACGGCTAGCAGGTATCCTCCCTTTGCTTCAGTTGAAACATCTACCCATTCGCTTCCCTCTTTCAGGTGCCATGTTTTCTCAGCTCCGATGGCCAGGACGCTCAGGCCAATGATAATCAGCGATATCAGCATTTGTCTATACATTTTCTTAGCACTCCTTTATGCAAAAACACTCCGGCCGGTATTATACCCTATTTATTTGGCCGTGCAAACCACATATTTCCAAAAATTATAAGTCTTATTTTTGGGATGAGGCTAGCTATCTGAGCCATTAAGGTAGTTTGGAACCGCATTGGCAAAAATTTACCTACTATTTACAAGTCCTAAACTGAAAAACGTTTGTGGGTTAATAACTCGACAACTTCAACATTGCCTGGCAGTTCAGTCAGAAGGATCGCCGTCTCGGCCATGTGCTCGGCACTGACCAGAGTGTTTTTGTCGATTTTTACTCCTACAGTTTTAAAAAGATTGGTGTCGGTCCCTGTAGGTGACAATACATTTACACGAATTTTTTCGGGAGCAAGCTCTTTAGCGAGCACTTTACTGAACATTAGTACCGCTGCTTTTGAGGCGCAATAGACCGCAATAGTCTCCATCGGCTCATGTGCGGCAAGAGAACCGATATTGATGATCTGACCTTTAGCGGATTTTTTCAGCAGAGGTATCGCCTGGCGACACATTCGCATCAACGAGTTGACATTTAGGTTCATAACCCTGTCGAGGTCGGCATCTGGCATTGAAGCTAAATCACCCACCCAACTTCCTCCTGCATTATTTACCAGTAGATCAAGGCCTCCGAGTTTTTCTTTGGCTTGAATCATGATCTTTTCCTGAACTACCTGTTCAAGTAAATCGGCCTGATAAGCGATTACGCCCTTGGCGACATTATTTGCATTGGCATCCATGGCGACACCAAGAACCTGCCAGCCTTTTGCTAAGAGTTGCTTTGCAATCTCATAGCCGATCCCGCTGCTTGCTCCGGTTACTATTGCTCTCTTTGTCATTTTAATTTTTCTCCCAATCAATTAACGCAGCTAATATTTTTTTATTGTCAACAACAAGCAACTCCTGGCATTCTAATTTCCGGCAATACTTCTTTCAACTAAAAACTATTTTTGTAACCATTTACAGAGTGTAAACCTCATTTCTGTGTCATTGCGAGCACCTCACCGGATTCTCAGGAGGTATGCAAAAGAAACGTATTTCTGTATAATGGAGCTTTTCGTGAAGCTCTGGCAGTTATGGCCAACGGTCCAATGGTGTTGCGTACCCGTTTGCGAGTATGAAAAAATAAAACTTGAAAAAGTTTTACCGGCTGGTATTAAAGTAACTCTAGAAAGCTTTCTGAAAAAACGTAGTTATTTATAAGATTGGAGATTTAATGCAGAAAAAATCAGGAAAAGATGTTGGAATTTTCAATGTTCTCGAATTTGGTGCCAAAGGTGATGGCCAGCAGATGGACACAGAAGCTATACAGGTTGCCATAGATGCCTGTGCCGACAATTGCGGCGGGACAGTTTTTTTTCCCGCTGGTGTATATCTTGCAGGTGCCATATTCTTAAAAAATAATGTAACCCTCTGCCTGGCAGCGGAAGCAAAGTTGA
>CAZOPG010000159.1:0-5383 GCA_964581585.1 uncultured Planctomycetaceae bacterium
ATATTATTCCAGTTTAGACAATTAGCTTTTACATAAATAATTGATAAAAAGGCAGGTTTATGGTAGATTGTTCACTGCCGAATTTGCCGAAGCGATTCATTTCAAGCAGGAAGCTTTATGAGAATGCGAAAATTAGGAAATACCGATTTAGAGCTCACCACTGTCGGGCTGGGAACGTGGGCTATCGGTGGACCATGGCAATTCGGCTGGGGGCCGCAAAATGACGATGATTCACTCAAAGCTATCTTCGAAGCGGTTGACGCTGGAATAAACTGGATTGACACCGCACCGGCTTACGGTTGCGGCCATTCTGAAATTATTGTTGGCAAAGTATTGAAGCAGATGAAACAAAAGCCGATTGTCGCAACGAAATGTGGCCTGCTTTGGAATGAGAGAAGAGAAAGAATTCCATGCCTGAAAAGAGACAGCGTCCTGAGAGAATGTGAAAACAGCCTCAAACGGCTGGGCGTCGAAGCGATTGACCTCTACCAGATGCACTGGAATCAGCCCGCCGAAGACATCGAACAGGCTTTTGAAGCGATGGCACAATGCGCAAGGGAAGGAAAAGTCCGTTATATTGGCGTTTCAAATTTTACCGCCGAACAGATAGAGACCGTTCAGAAAATCCACCCTGTCGCTTCATTACAGCCGCCCTACAGTATGTTGAAACGTGAGTTTGAAAAAAATCTGCTCAGCTTCTGCAAAGAATCCAACATCGGAGTTATTGCCTACAGTCCGATACAGATGGGTCTGCTTACAGGGAAATTTAACGCCGCCAAAATCGCCGCACTCCCCGCTGATGACCAGCGAAGAGCGAAACCCAACTTTCAGGAGCCGCAGCTTACGCCAACGCTTGAACTGGTCGAAAAGCTAAAACCGATCGCCGACAGAAACAGCAAAACCCTGGCCCAATTAGCAATCGCATGGGTACTGCGAACAGAAGAAGTAACCTCCGCCATTGTAGGAGCACGCAAGCCCGGCCAGATCACCGAAACAGCCCCCGCTGGCAACTGGCAGTTAGATGCTGGAGATATTGAAGAAATAGAAGAGCTTTTACAGCAAAGACAGGATAAAATAAAAAGTTGAAACTAAACTCCTTAACTTTTAAAGGAATCCAATATGAAGAATAATCCCAATATTTATACCTCGCCTCTTGTTGAACGCAATGCTTCCAAAGAAATGGCTGAGCTTTTCGGTGCCCAGATGAAGTTCAGTACCTGGCGCAGACTTTGGCTAGCCCTGGCAAAAGCTGAAAAGAAGTTAGGCTTGGATATAAAACAGAATCAGATAAACGAGATGGCCAAACATCTTGACGACATAGATTTCAAAAAAGCTGCAAAGTACGAAAAGAAATTTCGCCACGACGTAATGGCTCACGTTCATACGTTCGGCGATGCCGCGCCAAAAGCGGCCGGGGTAATCCATCTCGGCGCAACAAGCTGTTATGTCGGGGACAATGCTGATTTGATTATTATGCGTAAAGGTCTTGAAGTCGTTGCCGGCAAACTGGCCTGCCTGATAGATTCGCTTGGAACATTTGCCAAAAAGCACCGCTCAATGCCAACGCTTGGTTTTACGCATTATCAGCCCGCCCAACTCACCACAGTTGGCAAAAGAGCCGCGATGTGGTGTTACGAATTCACAATGGATTTAGCTGAAATTGAACACAGGCTCGACACATTGTTATTCAGGGGCGTAAAAGGTACCACAGGCACACAGGCCTCTTTTCTGTCGCTGTTTGGCGGAAATCACAACAAAGTAAAACAACTCGATGCCGCTGTCGCTAAGGAATTCGGTTTTAAAAAAAGCTGTAAAGTTACCGGCCAGACATACCAACGCAAGATAGATTCACTGGCGGTCAATGCATTGGCTTCAATAGCACAAAGCGCACACAAATTATGTAACGACATTCGACTGCTGGCAAACTTGAAAGAAATGGAAGAACCATTCGAAAAATCTCAAATTGGCTCATCCGCAATGGCTTACAAACGCAATCCGATGCGATGCGAACGAACCACCGCCTTGGCTCGATTCGTATTGAGCCTAAACTCCAGTCCACAAATGACAGCTTCAGAGCAATGGCTCGAAAGAACACTCGACGATTCAGCCAATAGACGGATTGTTATACCAGAGGTTTTTCTGGCTATTGACGGAATACTGGAAATTTTAATCAATGTAACTTCCGGCCTGGTCGTTTACCCAAAGGTTATTTCTGCACGCATCGACTCTGAGCTTCCCTTTATGGCAACCGAAAACATAATGATGGCAGCGGTCAAGGCTGGTGGTAACAGGCAGTTGCTGCATGAAAATATCCGTGTCCATTCACATGCCGCCGCGGCACAGGTAAAACAGCTCGGCAAGGCAAATGACCTTATCGAAAGACTAAAAAACGACAACACTTTTGCAAAAGTTGATTTCAAAAAAATATTGAATCCAAAAGATTATATCGGCAGAGCACCTCAGCAGGTGGATGAATTTATAACTGAAGCCGTTACACCCATACGAAGAAAATATCGTAAACATCTCAACAGAAAAATAGAACTCAAGGTTTAATCCCAAGGAAAAAATAAATGGACAAAGCAGAACTTATCAAACGTATCAAGGAAGTGGCATACCTGGAGGGCGATTTTATTTTGCGCAGCGGCAAACGCAGCAGATATTATCTCGACAAATATCTGTTTGAGACTCAGCCCGATATTCTCAAAGCACTCGGTGCAGAGTTCGCCAGACACATTACGGACGATGTAACTTTAATTGCGGGTGCTGAGCTTGGCGGAGTTGCTTTAGCCGCCGCCACCGCTATGGAAACTGGCAAAAAATGGATAATCGTCCGCAACAGCAAAAAGGATTACGGCACAAGCAAAATGGTTGAAGGCGTCTTGAGCCCGGATGATGTCGTTTTACTGGTTGAGGATATCGCCACAACTGGCGGACAGGTAGTAGAGGCGGCAAAAATAATCACTGACGCTGGTGCGAAAGTCAAAAAAATAGTTTGTGTTATCGACCGAAAGCAAGGCGCTCAGGAAAATATAACCAATGCTGGCTTTGTCTTCGACAGTATTATCACCAAAGAAGACCTTGGCATAAAAGACGATTAATGCTTTTTAATTTTCTCCCATCTCACTCTATCTGGGCGCAAAGTAAACATTTTGTCCACAATGCTCGTATAGTAATGCGGACAGAACTATGAAAAACTTGTGCGAAAACATCTACAATCGGTCTTTACAGCCAGATGAGCCAAAATTTAAGCTTTGGCGTTATCTCGGCCTTATGCTCACATACAAATGCTCTGCCGCGTGCAAATTCTGTTATTACAACTGTTCTCCAGATGTTATTGGCCTTATGCCTGTAGAAACCGCTTTGGGCGCATGGAAATCTTTGAAAAATATGGCCGGCAAATCCGCTAAAGTTCACATTACCGGCGGCGAACCTTTTTTGTACTTCGATCATCTCAAAAATCTCCTTATTTCGGCTGAAAAACTTGATTTAGGCCCTGTCGATCAGATTGAAACCAATGCCTATTGGGCGGAAAACCGCAAAATAATCGCTGAAAGGCTGAAAATTCTCGACGGTTTGGGTATGCGTATTTTGAAGATAAGCTGCGATCCATTCCACGCCGAATTCATAGATACCGCCTCTGTCAAGTTGCTCGCTGATACTGCCGCTGAGATTCTTGGCTCGGAGCGAGTCCTCATACGCTGGCAAAAATACCTCGATAATCCTATTGATATGCAGAATATAACGGATCAGCAACGTCAACAGCAGTATAAACTCACTTTGCAGAGTTACCCCTTCAGATTCACAGGGCGAGCCGCAGCCCAGTTAGGACATCTCTTCGCAACACAAACAGTTGATGAGCTTTCCTCTGGCAACTGCAGACTGCCATTCCTTTCAGCCAAAGGCGTTCACATCGACCCTTTTGGCAATGTTTTTAGCGGACTTTGTAGCGGCATAATCATTGGAAATGTTAATCAAACCAACCTTGAGGAAATATGGCAAAATTGCGATTGGCGGCATAGCAGCTTTACCAGCACCCTTTTTAGCAAAGGTCCGGCAGGTTTTTTTGAAAAAGCCGTTAAATCTGGATATAGTAAACGCCGATATTACGCAGATAAGTGTCATTTATGCACAGAGTTACGACAATTTTTCTTTGACAGAAGGCAATTTATGCCGATAATTGGACCAGGACAATACTATCAACACTAAACTGAGACAATACTAAATGAGCGAAACGAATTATGACACAATTTTTGGGCAAATGGTAGTCGAACAGGGTCTGTGCACCGAGTTGGAACTGCAACATTGCCAAAAAGAACTTGAGAATTGTCCCGCTGACCAGCCCGCGACCCTCAGAGAGCTTTTAATAAACAAAGGTTACATCACACCAACCCAGGCTAAAAGAGTCAAGGCCACAGCCAAGGAAAGCAAAGATGTCGCTGAGCAAATACCAGGATATAAAATTCTCGGCAAACTCGGCGCCGGGGCCATGGCGGTGGTGTACAAGGCCACTCAGTTAAGTCTTCACCGCACCGTTGCGATAAAAATTCTGCCTAAACGTTTCAGTGAAAAACCTGACTATGTGAAACGTTTCTACAAAGAGGGACAAGCGGCAGCAAAGCTGAATCACAATAATATCGTCGCGGCATTCGATGTGGGCGAAGCCGGCGGATATCATTATTTTGTAATGGAATATGTCGAGGGCAAAACATTATATGAGGACCTTGCGAAAAATAAAGTTTTTGACGAGACCGATGCAATAGATATTATTACCCAGGTTGCCAGGGCACTGGCCCATGCCCACGCTTGCGGACTGATACACCGCGATGTTAAGCCCAAGAACATAATGATCAACAGTGCCGGCGTGGTAAAACTGGCCGATATGGGCCTTGCCCGTGCCACGGATGATGCCAAGCTGGCTGAAAGCGAGGCGGGAAAAGCATACGGCACACCTTATTACATCGCTCCCGAACAAATTCGCGGCGAAATAGACATAGATGGGCGAGCGGATATTTATTCTCTCGGCGTTACATTATATCATATGCTGACAGGACGAGTGCCATTTGAGGCATCGACGCCGTCGGATGTAATGAAAAAACATCTCAAAGAATCACTGATTCCGCCGGACCATATTAACACAACTCTTTCGGCAGGTATCGCCGAAGTAATCGAAGTAATGATGGCAAAACGAAAACAAAACCGTTACAGCACCGCTGAAGAGCTCTTAACCGACCTCGATATGGTTCGCAAAGGTGAGCCGCCATTACAGGCACGAAGGAAATTCAATATTGGTGCGCTGGAGCAGCTGCAGGAGGGGGCTTCAATTGATATGGAGCCGAAAGAAAAAGTTTATCATGAAGATACTATAGCGCGATACCGTCTATGG
>CAZOPG010000160.1:0-5379 GCA_964581585.1 uncultured Planctomycetaceae bacterium
CAACTATCACAGCTGCACAGGAGAGGGGCGAAAGAAAATTGAAGGCAAAATTATCTGCACATGCTTTGGCGTAACCGACAAAGAAATTGAGCGAGTGATTATCGAGAACAATCTCGAAACGGTCGAGCAGGTAACAAACTACTGCAAAGCTGGCGGCGGATGCGGCGGATGCCACGCGGACATTGAAACAATTATCGAAAAAGTACAGAAGCGAAAAGTCAAACCTGACAAAAAAATTCCCGCTACTAAACCTAAGAAATTGACGAACATACAGAAAATACAGCTAATTCAGCAGACGATTAACGAGCAGATTCGGCCAAAGCTCAAGGCTGACGGCGGTGATATTGAGCTTATAGATGTCGAAAGTAATAAAGTTATTGTGGCTTTTCGAGGGATGTGTGCTCAGTGCAAGATGGCTGAGTTCACAATGAAAGACGTGATCGAGGCAAAACTAAGGGAATTTGTCAGCGAAGAGATTGTTGTCGAAGAAGACAGTGATTCGCAAAAACAGCCGCACAAGCACAGGGAGGGAAAAAAATGAAAACGATCTACATGGACAATAACGCCACGACGAAAGTCGCCGACGAAGTGCTCGAAGAAATGCTCCCATCTCTGAAAGATTTTTACGGCAACCCGTCAAGCATGCACACTTTCGGCGGTAAGGTAGGAAAAAAAATCCGTCAGGCACGAGAGCAGATAGCCGAATTGCTCAGTTGCGACCCTGCCGAGATAATTTTTACCAGCGGCGGCACCGAAAGCGACAACACCGCTATCAAAGGCATTCTGGCTGCCAATCCAGGCAAACGCAAAATCATCACCACGCGGGTTGAGCATCCTGCGGTTCTTGCGACCTGCCGAGAACTAGAAGGCCGGGGTTACTCGCTTGTTGAACTGGGCGTAAATGCCGATGGACAGATTGACTTGGCTGAGTTGAAAGAAGAGCTTGACGATAATACCGCGATTGTTACGATAATGTATGCCAACAATGAGACCGGCGTTATTTTTCCAATTGACAAAATCTCCGAACTCGTAAAAAACAATGGCGCTGTGCTTCACACCGATGCCGTGCAGGCCGTTGGCAAGATACCGCTGGACCTCAAAAACAATTCCATCGACTTACTCAGCCTGAGCGGCCACAAACTGCATGCACCAAAGGGGGTCGGTATCCTTTATGTGCGAAAGGGCACGAGGATTTCGCCTTTTATGGTTGGCGGCCACCAGGAAGCCGGGAGACGTGCCGGAACCGAAAACACTCCTGGAATAGTCGCTCTCGGCAAAGCGTGCCAACTTGCCTCTGACAATATCATTGAAGAAAACAGCAGGGTAAAAGCTCTCAGGGACAAGCTGGAAAAAGCAATATTAAAAAACTGTCCATCAGCAACGCTTAACGGCGACAAAAAAAATCGCCTGCCGAACACAACTAACATCAGCTTCGAGTATATCGAAGGCGAGGCAATTTTGCTTCTGCTGGACCAGTTCGGCATCTGCGCCTCCAGCGGATCGGCATGCACCTCCGGCTCACTTGAGCCCAGCCATGTCCTGCGAGCGATGGGCGTACCCTTTACCGCGGCTCACGGCTCAATAAGATTCAGCCTCAGCAGATACAACACCGAAGATGAAGTTGATTTCGTTATTGAAAAGATGCCAGGAATTGTAAACCGCCTGCGACAGCTCAGCCCATTTGTAACCGAATAGTACGAAATGTGTCTTTAATCATGGCTAACGAAAAGTTTTCAGCTGTTCTACCAGTCTCGTTCTGATTTTACTGAAAAAATCGTGATAGCACTTTTGTTTATAATCGGCAAAGGTGTAGGCGTAATCTTTCCATCTGCCCTTCTCAAAGGTAAGTGTAACTTCGGCGTACATTTTTTTACCGATATAAATACGATGTGAAAAGTTTTTTGTGGTCGCTAAGATCAGCTTTGACGGCTCAATTATGCCTGGGTCGAGGTTTACAGGTCGCGATAATGATGTCTTCAACGTTTTGGCCAATTCCTTTTCGAGTTTGTTAGTCTTATGTTTTATCGCCGCCAGTTTTGAAGGGCAGATGAGCTTTTCGATACTGACAAATTGCTTGAGGATCGCATTGCCGGTTTCAGCCTCATAGTATTTTGTCATAGTGAACGGCCAGGGGTTGCTAACAAAATCCGCCCTGCCGAATTTGGCGATCACTGCATCTTTGGCCGAAGCCAAGGCCTCGGCGTCGGAGGCTAAAATGCCGATAATTAATTTTGCCGGCTCAGGTTTCTTGAGTGTCCACATCAGGCTTTTAATTCTGCTTTGAGTGAATTAACTAATTCGGTAACATTTTCCACAGCATCTTCGACTGCCATTTTTTTAAATTCTGCCTCGCTTCGCAACTTGATTTCAACGTTGCCCTCAGCGATTGATTTTTTGCCAATGGTAATCCTTATCGGGATACCAAGCAGGTCTGCGTCCTTGAACTTTACCCCGCCCCTTGCATCCCGGTCATCCAGCAGGACTTCAACCCCTGCCTCGGTCAACTGGGCATATATTTTTTCAGAGGCCGCTATGATATCTTCACTGTTACCGGCCGGGACGATAATAACCTCAAATGGAGCAATACTTATGGGGAAGATTATGCCGTTGTCATCATTGCCAGCTTCTATCGCCGAGGCAACTATACGGTTTATGCCGATTCCGTAGCAGCCCATCAAGCAGGGTTTTTCTTTGCCGTCCTTATCAAGGAATTTTGCGCCGAGTTTGACGCTGTACTTGGTGCCCAATTTGAAGACCTGTCCAACTTCGATACCCCGCTTGAATAGCAGTTTTTTACCCTTATATGTATCACCTTCGACAGCGTTTCGTATATCAGCAACTATAACATTTTCGCCAGCTAACGGGAAATCTCGGCCTGGCACAACATTTTTAATATGATAGTCTGTTTTATTTGCACCGCTAACGCCAACAGCCATCGCCGCTACGGAATGGTCTATGATAAGCTTGTCAACTTTTTGAGCCAAAGTAACAGGCCCTGCAAAACCAACCTTTGCACCTGTAAGTTTTTCTATTGTTTCCTCCTCGGCCAATTCAACAGAATTACCCACAACAACGCGGAACTTTTCGTCGTTAATATCATGGTCACCCCGCACCAAAACTGCGACGGTCTTCTCTTCTGATTTATAAATGAGTGTTTTTATCAACTCTTTTTCCGCTGCGCTGAGGAAATTACAAACTTCTTCAATAGTTTTCGCGTTTGGCGTAGGGATCTCTTCAACGAGACCGATTTCGCCGGATGCATTTTCTTTTGGCAAAGGGTCAACGTCGGCTTTTTCAATATTCGCCGCGTATTCGCTGTCCTCTGAGTAAACAATAACATCTTCGCCAGATTCGCAGGGAATGGTAAACTGATGTGAGCCGGAACCTCCCATTTCTCCGGATTCGGCTTCAACGATAACATAGTTGAGTCCGCATCTCTTGAAAATCCTGCAATATGTATCATACATAAGCCTATATGTTTCCTCAAGGCTTTGCGGGTCTGCATGGAAACTGTAGGAATCCTTCATAATAAACTCTCGCGACCGCAGTACGCCAAACCTCGGCCTAAATTCATCACGAAATTTGAAGCTGATCTGATATATATTCATCGGCAGCTGCTTATAGGAATTAATCTCACCTGCCGCCAGTGAAGTTACCACCTCCTCAGCCGTGGGTGCCAGAACATTTTCCCGGCCATGGCGATCCGTGAATCTACACATTGTTTCACCATAATCAACGTCTCTACCGGTCTTTTGCCAAAGTTCCATCGGCTGCACGGCTGGCATAAGGATTTCCTGGGCGCCGGATTTATTCATCTCATCGCGCACAATATTCATTACTTTTTGCAGGATTTTCCAGCCCAACGGCAAATATGTATATGTTCCACTTGCCAATTTGCGCATCAGCCCGGCTCGAAGCATCAATTTGTGGCTGGTGATCTCAGCATCGGCGGGCACCTCCTTAACTGTCGGTATCAACGATTTGCTATATCTCATAAATATCTTTCCTGACTTTACACATTTACCTAAATTTACACACAACACGGTATCTTAACAGATAAAATTTATATCGGCAAATGCGTAGCCTTGCAAGATAATCTTTGTAGATACTGGCAGTTAAAAGTTTTGACACATTCTTTAGTTGTGCTATAATGCAGTAAAGGCTTTGTTAATGGATGACATTGAAGAAACATCCATCTTAATGAAAAGGAGTGGCAGATGGTTAAAAAATTTCTGGGGTTGCGGTTTTTTGTGCTTGTGCTTCTGAGTGTGCCGGTGCTTTTCAGTACAACCGGTTGCAGTAACCGAGAGAAGAAAGCTATCGGCCTCTATGTTGACGCTGTGATGCTTAATGAGACTGGCAAAAAAGACGAAGCCATTGAAAAACTGAATATGGCAGTTGAGAAAAACCCTCAATTTTCTGTAGCGTACTCAATGCTTGGCGATGTTTACTGGCAGATGGCCGATTATGAAAATAGTTCGGCAGCCTACAAGAAAGCAACTGAGCTTAACCCCTGGTCTTTTCATGATTTTCACAGCCTTGGCAGAGTTTACCAGTTGATGCAAAACTTTACCGAGGCAGCCAAGGCTTATGTCAGGGCAAGTGACCTGGGACCTGAACACTTCGAGGTTCATCTTGACGCAGCGAGGGTATTCTATCAATCTCAGGATTATGACCGGGCTATCGAGTACGGCATAATGGCCAGAGAAATTGATTCGAACAGTGGAGAAGTTGAAAGGATACTTGGCGATATATACGAAGTCCAAAAGAATCACACCGAGGCTATTGACGCTTATAAAAGAGCATTGGAGTTAGAGGGCAATGACCCCGAAATTATGAATTCGCTGGCACTGGTGTATTTGCGTATTGGCCGATATGAAACGAGCAGGGAACTGTTTGGTAGTGTTATTAATATTGACCCTTACAACAGTACCGCGTATCAACATCTCGGTTATGCTTACCTGAAACTTGGGGAAATGGACAATGCTGAGAACAGTTACAACAAGGTGATCGAGATAAATGAAAACGACTCGGCTGGACATAAAGGTTTGGGGGTTGTCTACATGATAACATCTCAGAACATGAAAAATGCCGGCCAGGATGATGAAGCCGAAGAGTTCAAAACCAAGGCACTGGAGCATTGGAGCAGGTCGCTGGATATCAATCCGACCCAGTCCAAGCTGTTGAAGTTGTACAAAAAGTATTCACAGTAGAAAAAGGTTATATCTTTTTTATGTGAGTTTTAGTAGTTTTAGGAATTCACCTAGTTCTCTGTATATGGTATAATAATAAAATATTAATTAATTAAGAATTCAGTCGAGCTTTAAAGGACGTTGCTCGACACGATTTCGACTAAATCGCATGAAAAAACAAACAGAA
>CAZOPG010000161.1:0-5345 GCA_964581585.1 uncultured Planctomycetaceae bacterium
ATGATAAAAGGCCTGTGGGAATACGATAATATGGTCGGCTATACGTCCTGTGGATGCGGGGTTACGGGTATGAAGGCAAGGTGTTTCTGTCCGCCGGAAATTGTGCTCCTAAAGCTTCGAAGGGGAATTTAAGCAAAAAACAGGCAAAAAGATTATTTCCCTTATCTATCTGAGCGGTTATAATGATGCGCTTTGATTTTGGAGGATTTATTTTGGTAGATATGACTCTTTTCGAAACTAGGTCTCTTGTGAAGAAATACTCAGGCCGAGTGGTCGTTAACGATGTTTCTATTACAGTCAAACAACGTTCTATTGTTGGGCTTTTGGGACGAAATGGTGCGGGAAAAACGACCTCTTTCAGAATGGCTGTTGGAATGATCGTCCCCGATGGCGGTTCGGTGATCTTTGAAGGTACGGACATCACGAAATTGCCGATGTACAAACGTGCCAGGCTCGGGATGGGATACCTGTCGCAGGAGCCGAGCGTATTTCAACGATTGAGCGTCAGGGACAATCTTCTGGCGATTCTGGAGACAATGTCAATAACATCGAAGGAACGGAACGGCAAGGCTGATGAATTAATTGAGCAGTTCGCTCTTGGGGAGGTTCGGGATAGCCAGGCGAGATTTCTGTCCGGTGGCGAGCGTAGAAAACTTGAAATTGCTCGCGCTATGGTAACGAACCCGTCTCTGATCATGCTTGATGAGCCGTTCAGCGGCGTTGACCCTATCGCAGTTGAAGAACTTCAACTTGAGATCAGGCGGCTTGTAGCCTCTGGCGTGAGTATTCTCATAACGGATCATAATGTTGAAAGAACGCTGGAAGTATCCGACAAGGCGTATATAATCGATCACGGAAAAATAATTGCCAACGGTGCCCCCGCCGAGATTATTCGCAACGAGCTTGTCAAAAAAAGCTATCTCGGCAGTACATTCAAAGGCGATGAATTTGACGATGGACCAAGGGCCGCGACGAAATGATTGATATTGAAAAATGTTGTATAACTCATTACCCTGCTCCTGTTCTGGGCAGGAAGGCTGAGTCTGTAAAAGAAATTACTGATGATATCTGTCGGCTCGCTGAAAAGATGGTCGATATAATGATTGAGACTAAAGGTGTTGGACTGGCCGGGCCTCAGGCGGGCGTGGGCTTGAGAATTTTTGTGGCTTCGCCGGACGGCAGCAGAGAGGGAGCTAAAGTTTATATAAACCCAGCCATCCAGCCGGAGGGAGCAATTGAATCGACGGAGGAGGGGTGCCTTTCGCTGCCGGGCATTTGTGGTAAAATTCGCCGGCACAATAAGTGCACGGTTACAGCTACCGGCCTTGACGGCAAAGAGTTCACCGAAGAAGGACAAGGGTTGCTTGCGAGAATATTTCAGCATGAGTTCGACCATCTGGATGGAGTGGTTGTGGCTGACCGTATGGGAAGTGTGGCAAAGTTCGCGGCAAGGAGACGCCTGAAAGAATTGCAAGCCAAATACGAGCAGGGCCAAGGCGGTTAGAGGAATCCTATGAGAATTGTTTATTGTGGTTGTGGTGATTTCGGAATTGATTGTCTGGATGCTCTTCTGTCTTCTTCACATACACTGGTGCATGTCTTTACACATCTTCCTCAACCGGCAGGCAGAGGCCGAGAGCAAAAGCCGACAGCGGTAAGCCAATGGTCCAAAGAGCACAATATTGACGTTACCGAATGTGAAGATATTAATACCGATGAAATGGTAGCGAAGCTGACAGGGATGAGGTCGGATGTTATTGTTGTTATCGCCTTTGGGCAGAAGATAAGTGAAGAGGTGGTTGGGCTGCCTGGCAAGATTGCGATCAATGTTCATGCCTCACTGCTGCCGAAATATCGCGGAGCAGCTCCGATTAACTGGGCGATAATTAACGGCGAAACGGAAACGGGTGTAAGCATTATCACGCTGGCACAAAAAATGGATGCGGGTCTGATAGTAGCCCAGGCAAAAACTACTATAGGCTACAAAGAGACGGCTGATGTCGTTCATGACAGGCTTGGATGGATAGCTGCACCGTTGCTGATAGAGACGATAGATAAGATTGCTAATGGAACGGTTGAATACGTTCGGCAGGATATTTCTCAGGTGAGCCTGGCGTCAAAATTCAAAAAATCTGACGGCCATATCGATTGGAGTCAATCGGCCGAGGCTATACGCAATAAAATTCGTGGGATGTGGCCCTGGCCTCGAGCACGAGCCTATTATATTTCAAAAAAAACCGGCAAATGCTATTGTATTACCATCGCCAAAGCTGAAACTGTTAAAATGAAAAATTCTGAGCGATACCAAACAGGAATTATAGACGAAAATATGAACGTTGTCTGTGGAACAGATAGTTTGAAAATATTGCAGATTATTCCGGCCGGGTCTCGATTGATGGATTTTGAGGCGTTTGTTCACGGAAGAGGCACGGGGCCGGGTGATATGTTTATGCCCATTGATGAAGTAGTAAAGAAAAATGGCTGAGCCTAAGGTCAAAAGTCCACGTCAAACAGCATTCCTCGTCCTGAACCATTTCAAGGTGGGAAGCAGTAATATCGGAGAACTTCTTGAGGGGGAGATTCGCAATACCTCCAGACCGGGTCAGGCTACAGATATTAGCTTCGGCGTAATAAAAAATTGCCTGATAATTGACAAAATCATATCACTGGTATCGGAGCTACCAACAGAGAGAATCAATGGAAAGCTTTTGAATATACTACGGATCGCTTTATATGAACTTGTCTTCACCAACGTTGATGCGGAATATGCTATTGTGAACGAAGCTGTGGAACTGGCTCGTTCTGTTGCGGATAAAAAATCATCTGGATTTGTCAATGCGGTTTTGCGAAAGGTGTGCCGAAGTATAACTAACAGGGATGTGGCTTTAGAAAAATCCGATGTTAAAAAAACAGTTCCGAAAACGTTTCGGTCCGGCTGTGGATTTGGTTTTGATATTTTGCCCGCTCCGGACGCAGAACAGGTTAATTATTTGAGCAGTGCTTTTTCTCTGCCGAGGTGGCTCGTTCAGTTGTGGCTTGATGAGTTAGGATATGAAAAGAGCAGAGAAATATGTTTTGCCAGTAATCGGCGAAGCAGTTTATATCTTCGGCCCAATACTCTCAGGATAACTGTTGAGGAACTGTTGGAAAAACTCAAAACAGAAAATGTAAACTGCGAAGTTGCAGCTTCGACGGATATGATAAAGCTGGAGAATCCAGGCAGAATTCCTTCATTGCCTGGCTTTGCTGACGGTCTTTTCAGCGTACAGGATATCGGCGCTTCGATGGCGGTGAAAACATTGGCTCCGGAAAAAGGCCAAACGATTGTCGATCTGTGTGCGGCTCCCGGCGGAAAGACGACACAGATAGCAGAAATGATAGGCGACTCAGGCATAATAATAGCAACGGACATTAACGGCAGCCGACTGAAAAAAGTTGAAGAAAACTGCGACCGACTCGGAATCAACTCGGTTGCAATAATCGACTATGATAAAATTGAAAGCATTTTTTGTGTTGATGCGGTTATTGTCGATGTGCCATGCTCTAATACAGGGGTAATGGCAAAACGATGTGAAGTCAGGGTCAGGCTTAAACAAAAACAGCTTGAAGATTTGAGCAAAATTCAACTGCAACTATTAAAAAAAGCAGCGACACTTGTCAAAGCCGGCGGAAAAATATGTTACAGCACCTGCAGTATTCTAAAACAGGAAAACAGTCAGTTAGTTAAACGATTTTTGGAAGCGGAGAGTAATTTTGTAGTTGAACAGGAAAGATTGACTCTGCCTTCAGCACAAACCCAGGACTGCGACGGAAGCTATACGGCAATAATTGTGAAAACATAGCGCAGTTCGAAGTTTTTTTGGGGGAATTGACGGAATTTCAATCCACAGGTTTTCCACAAACATCGGTTATGATGTGCAAAACGTGTTAATTTTTTTTTTTTTTTCACTTAACTAAAGCCAACTGCAAAAGCTGCGTTATGTGGAAAAGAATTTAGCTAAAACCTTATTGATTTCAGCATAGTAAACGTCTAATATCTATTTCCGTTACTGGTATAAACTTTAATATCGGGCTTTCCTCCCAAAAGATAAGGAATTGCAGGATGCAAACAATACTCACGGATGAAGTTAATGGTATTAATAGTGCCATAGAAGAGAGGATAGGCCAACAGAAATTTCGGGTTTGGTTTCGGAATTCGACTAGGTTTGATCTTTCAGAAGATTATTTGAAAATTGGTGTCCCAAATCCTTTTATAGGTAACTGGATAGAGACCCATTTTCTCGGTGAGATAAATACAGCGGTTGTTGCTGTTACCGGCCGAAGCAGGAAGATAGCTTTTAATATAGAGCCTGAATTGAGCGGCAATCAGCGACGCGGACAGCTTGATTCGCAGGCAAAGCTCGTTCAAAAAGCTTGTAACAGTACAACACGAAGTAGATTAGTTGCTAAGGGCCCCGTGGCAAAGCCATTAAGGCTGTCTCTCGAGACCTTCGTTGAAGGGCCGGGAAATCAGATGGCTTATAATGCGGCCCGAAGCGTTATTTCTGATGAGGTGAACTCGTTTAATCCGCTATTTTATCATGGAGGATACGGGCTAGGCAAGACTCATCTGATGCAAGGGATTTGCAATGCGATGTCTCAGAGCCAGCCCGGAGCCAAATGGCTTTATGTATCAGCGGAAGAGTTTACCAATCAGTATGTGCTGGCCTTGAAGACGAAGAAGCTGGAGGCTTTTCGGAGGCGGTTCCGGCAAACGGATTTGTTGGCTATCGATGATATACACTTCTTGGCCAGCAAGCCATCAACGCAGGAGGAGTTTCTGCATACGTTTAATACGATAGATTTGGCAGGTAAAAAAGTTGTACTGGCTTCTGACGCGCATCCGAAAATGATCGGACAGTTGTGCGAAAGCCTTGTAAGTCGGTTTGTTTCCGGCATGGTTGTTAAGATCGACGCGCCGGATTTCAAAACGCGATGTAAAATATGCTCGCAGCGCGCACAGATGATGAATAAGAATGTCCCGGATAAGGCCATTGCTTATATTGCCGAGAATATGCGAACCAACATCCGTGAACTGGAAGGTGCCCTGCTCAAGCTGGTTGCCTTTGCCTCGCTAAGCGGTGAAAAGATCACCGTGGCGATGGCGATGCAGGTGCTGGCTGAGCATATATCCAGAACCGACCCGATCGTCCATGTCTCCGATATCGAATCGGCGGCGACAACATTTTTTGGCGTAACGCCAGCAGATGTGCACTCTTCAAAAAAAGATCGAACCGTAAGCCTTGCCCGTGCTTTCAGCATGTACTTCGCTCGCAAATACACCAAAATGTCCTTCCCTGAAATCG
>CAZOPG010000162.1:0-5335 GCA_964581585.1 uncultured Planctomycetaceae bacterium
AAAATGCTATAGATAAAATTATTACAGGAAGAAAAGATGAAAGTTTACAAACGAAAATATAAAGACAAAAAAACTGGTAAGAAAAAACAATGCCAAAAGTATGTTGTTGATTTTGTTGGTAATGACCAGATTAGACGAAGATTGCTGGCTTTTTCAAAAAAGCGGGAATCTGAGCAAGTTGCGGAAAAAATCGAATGGTTATTATCGTGCCAAGGTAGATCATTGAGCCCCGAGCTTTCACAGTGGCTTGAACAAATACCCCCAAGAATGCATGAGCAACTTGTCAAGCTCGGTCTGTTGAATTTCAAACAAGCTGCAATGGGAACATCGTTGACTAAACACCTTGAAGATTTCAAACAATCATTGTTGGCAAAAAGTAGAACTAAGAAACATATTAATCAAACTATTCAGGCTTTGAGACGAATCTTTGATGCTTGCAAGTTAACTTACTGGGGTGATATTTCAGCAAGTCAAATACTCCATGAAATATCTGAGTTTCGGATACAAGTTGAAATTGTAGAGTTCGAAAAAATCAACGGCAAAAAGGTTAAGAAAAGAAAATCAAAAGACCTTGGGCCAATATCTGCAAGAACATTTAATTTTCATTTGAAAGCTGTAAAGCAGTTTTGCCGGTGGATGGTACAAGATAGGCGAGCTAGTGAATCTCCAGTCTCACACTTGGAATGTGTGAACGAGAAAATAGACCGTCGACACGATAGACGGCCACTTGAGCCTGATCAGATACGGCACTTGTTAGAAACCACAAAAGATGGGCCAAAGCGATTTGGGATGACTGGATACGAAAGAGCTCTGTTATATCGTCTGGCAATCGAAACTGGCCTGAGAGCTAAAGAACTGCGAAGTCTAAAAAAAACTTCGTTTAATTTCAACAATTTGACCGTTACCGCTGAAATTAGGTACACGAAAAATAAAAAAGTGGCGATTTTGCCATTGCGAAAAGATACAGCCGCAGAGTTACAAGCTTATCTTTCAAGTAAAATGCCAAATATTAAAGCCTTTAATGTGCCTATAAAAACAGCAGATATGCTCAAGGAGGATTTGGCTGCTGCTGGAATCCCTTATGTTGATGATGCGGAACGCTATGTGGATTTTCATGCTTTGAGACATACTACGGGAAGTTTACTGGCTGCAAGCGGAACCCATCCGAAAGTAGCTCAGGATATTTTACGTCATAGTGACATAAATTTAACAATGTCGCTTTATACACATACACTAAGGGGACAGAAATCTGAAGCAGTTGCCAATCTGCCAGACCTATCACAACCGAGCAAGGAAAGACAAAAAGCAATCAAAACCGGCACCTATGATGAGAGTGCCACTGGAAATGACTGGACAAATACTGGACAAAACAGCGCCCAGCAGCGACTTTCAGCGAACAGTGGTGAACAAAAAAAACGCGGTAACGATAGCGAAACCGCGTTTTTGAATGGGCGATGGGGGATTCGAACCCACGACCCGCTGATTAAGAGTCAGCTGCTCTACCAACTGAGCTAATCGCCCTAACTTTATTTGCTGCAAACGGTTACTGCTAACTATCATTTTCTTTCACAGCAAAAACCAAATCTGATTAGAAAAGAAAAACACATTCTGATAAACCTACGCTCACTTTACATCCAACCGGCTAATATTGCAAGAAAATTAAGGGGAAGTTGTACAGCTTTGGAGTCGATGAGAAACCTATGCAATCTTTATTTGGAATACCAACAAACCAGGATGAAGGTAGGTGACTTAATTTAACGGTATTACACTGACCAAGTAAAATCACTCAGAAACTTCGCTATTTGCATTGGTCCACGCTGTTTAATTTCCGAAATAAGAACAATGGATCTTCAAAATTATCGTAATAAGTTGTTAAGAACATATGGCTCTGCAGCTGGTTTAAATCTTAAATATTGCAATTTGAGAGAATTTTGGTAAGATTATTGGCATTGTGAGGAAAAGGGCATATTTTTTTAGCGTTTATGTGCGAAGTTCAAATTTTGTTTTGAAAGTTATGATATGAGAATATCTGTAGTTGGCATCGGTTATGTAGGGCTTGTGGTGGCTGGATGTTTCGCCCAAGACGGTAATCATGTTATTTGCGTTGACAACGACAAAAACAAAATAAAAAAGCTTAATCGAGGCCATATTCCGATCTATGAATCCGGCCTAAGCGAGATTGTCGAACGCAATATTGCTGCTAAACGGTTAATTTTTACCGCCGATTTGAAACAAGCCGTGGATTCTTCGCAGATAATATTCCTCGCTGTAGGAACACCTTCTGCGGCGGATGGCTCCGTGGAAATATCAGCAATAATGGAAGTTGCCACCAATATCGCCAAGCTTATGACAGACTACCGGATAATCGCCACAAAGAGTACTGTGCCGGTAGGTACCGCTAGGAAAGTTAGCGAACTTATCAGTGGAATAACGGATGTGCCTTTCGACTATGTCAGCAATCCGGAATTTTTGAAGGAAGGGTCAGCGGTTGAGGATTTTACCAGGCCCGATCGTGTGATAATCGGGAGTACAGAGGCGAAGGTGCAGAAAATCATGAGCCGACTTTACGCACCGTTGATGCGTAAACGAAGCAGAATTGTTTTCATGGACCAAGCCTCAGCGGAGATGACTAAGTATGCAGCAAATGTTATGTTAGCCATGAGAATTTCTTTTATGAACGAGCTGTCAGAACTGTGCGATATTCTCGGCGCTGACATTGAGCAGGTGCGAACGGGCATCGGCAGCGATAGCCGAATAGGGAATTCGTTTCTGTTTCCCGGTGTAGGTTATGGTGGAAGCTGTTTTCCAAAGGACGTAAAAGCACTGATGCACCTCGGAGAAACGAACGACTGTCCGATGAGAATAACCCAGGCTGTTCATAATGCCAATTACACCCAGCAGGACAGATTCTCTCAGCGGATTTTGCGGTACTTCAGGGATTACGACAGACAGGTAACCGTCGGTGTCTGGGGGCTTGCTTTCAAGGCCAAGACCGATGACGTAAGAGAATCTCCGGCGATACGCTGTATCGAAAAGTTATTTGCTGCTGGATTCAAAGTAAGGGCTTACGACCCAGCAGCGATGAAACATGTGGCTGAGTATCTCGACGGAAAGATTAAAACCGCCTCTGACAGCTACGACGCTTTGGACGGTGCCGATGCACTGGTGATATTTACGGATTGGCAGGAGTTCAGAACGCCTGACTTCGATACGATTAAAAATAAACTTCAAAAGCCGATTATCTTTGACGGGCGGAATCTGTATGACCCCGGGCATGTGAAAAAGCTGGGGTTTGAATACTACTGTATCGGCAGGAATAACACAGAGGCTTTGTAATGATATTAGTAACCGGAGCGGCGGGTTTTATAGGCTCACACTTATGCCAAAAGCTTCTGGCCGAGGGGCAAGGCGTGGTCGGGCTGGATAATTTTGATCCTTTCTACGACCCTGCTGTAAAAAGAGCAAATGTCACTCAGTGCAAAAATAGCAAGGGCTTTGAATTTGTAGAAGGCGATATTCGCGATGTGGACTTTGTGGAGGCAACGCTTAAAAGCCGTAACATCGACGTTATCGTTCATCTCGCTGCCAAGGCCGGCGTTAGAGGGTCGATAGAAGATCCGCTGGGCTATGCTGATGTGAATGTTAATGGAACCGTGGTAATGCTTGAGGCGGCAAAAAAATATGGAATAAACAAATTTGTTTTCGCGTCAAGTTCCAGCGTGTACGGCAATAATAAGAAAGTGCCTTTCTGCGAAAGCGATAACGTCGATTTCCCAATTTCACCTTATGCAGCTACGAAGAAAGCGGGCGAACTGATATGCCATACGTACAGCCACTTATACAATATGAATATAACCTGCTTGCGATTTTTTACGGTTTATGGCCTGAGGCAGCGGCCTGACTTGGCAATTCATAAATTCGCTCGTTTAATCGAGGCGGGCCAGGCTATCCCCGTTTTCGGTGATGGCTCAATGCAGCGTGACCATACATATATTGACGATATCATTGATGGAGTGGTCGCGGCAATGGAGGCGTGCAAAGGATTTGAAATATACAATCTAGGCAACTCTACGCCAGTAAGACTTGACAAGCTTATCAGTGAAATTGAAAAATTGCTCGGCAAAAAGGCTGTTTTGAATCGCCTTCCCTTACAGCCCGGTGACGTAAAGCAGACATACGCGGATATTACAAAAGCTTCACAACAACTCGGCTATATTCCAAAAACCGATTTGGCCAAGGGTTTGGCGAAATTTATGGAATGGTTTAGAGAAATATAATGGTTATCGATAAAAAACAAGACGTTATCCATCTTGCGATTTTAGTTACAATTGCTCTTGTGATCGGTGTCTATCTAATCGCCACGACCGTAATAATTTCTAAGGATGGCATATATTACATTAATTTTGCAAAACAAATTGAAATTAAACCGTTACAGACCATAAAAGACTCTTCAGGATATTCACCACGGCTTTATACGCCAGGCTATCCCTTTCTTATTTTAATAGTGCATAAACTTTTTCGTCTCTTTGCCGATGGCTCAACTCTGTCAAGCTGGATTTATTCCGCTCAGTTTGCAACTTTTCTGTGCAGAGTATTAGCGCTTATTATATTATATTTTTTAGGGAAAGAATTCGTTGGCCGCAAAATGAGCTTTTGGGCATTATTAATCTTAGTGCTATTACCCTATCCTGCCAGGTATGGTAGTGATGCGCTCAGAGCCTGGCCTCACCTGCTACTCCTAGCTACGGCTTTTCAGCTCTTATTGGTGGCAACAAAAAAAGGAAATCCAATTATGTTTGCGTTGGTTGGGGCAACTACAGCCTTGGGATATATAATTAGACCAATGTGTTTACAGATTATTGCATATGGACTGTTATGGTTTATTATAACTTTTATAAACCCTATAAATATTAACAGAAAAAAACTTCTTTTAGGTGCCTTTTTACTTTTAACAGGTTTTCTTTTCATCGCAGTGCCCTACTCAAAAATCAGAGGCGAGATACTGCATCCTCGTTTGAAGATAATCATCCATAAGTTCATAGCACCTCAATCATCAAATGTCGAGCAAGAAAGAAATAATAACTCAGAATATGATGGCTTAATTAGTTTAGAAAACAAAATATGTATTGCAGGACTGCCTATAGGGCGAGGTGAAATTAAAAAAGTTTTTGCGAAATTAATCAGCAGTGTTGGGGAAAATTTGTGCTGGTTCTTCTTCCCTGCATTGCTATTGGGATTGTATTATGAATTTAAAGAAAAAACAACTGACCCATCAACTTTTTGTAAACGGCGGAGTAAAATTGTACCATCTGGCGGAGCAATTATGTACCACCAA
>CAZOPG010000163.1:0-5304 GCA_964581585.1 uncultured Planctomycetaceae bacterium
CCCCCGAGTTTATCGATCATTTCTTTAGCCTCGTTACGGATCAACTCAGCATCGCGTGTTTGAAGCGTACGCTGAATATCGACAGGGCACCAGAAGGTTATCTTGCCCGCAAAACGTTCAGCAAGATTGTCAATTCCGTGGAGCGTAGGCTGGTTAAACTGAAGACAGTTTATCCCGCACTCGATCAGGTCTTCGATAATGTCTGTTATTTTGCCGCACGAATGCATAAATACATACATCCCTCTCTCGTGCGCCCTGCCAGCAAGTCTGGAAAAGCCGGGCTTAAATAACTCCCGCCACATCTCAGGGTCAATCATAAGCTGGCTCTGGGTGCCCCAGTCTTCAGGGAACATAATAGTATCAGCGCCAGCCTGGGCCCATTGGTCAATTGCCTTTAACAGCTCATCTTCAATCATAGCGTTAAGACGTTTGACGTTTTCCGTTTCAATCACAAGGTCGCAAAGATAATTGTCGAGTTTGCGAAGTTTCCTGGCAATACTGAAAGGAAAGCCTGGAAGTTGGCCCATGCTAAAAAGATCAGGATTTTTCTCAAACGATTGTTTTGCTTTAAGATAATCTTCTTTAACACCCAGATCGGGCAGACGATAGCCGTCCAGTTCGGACCAATCCTTAATTGCCGGCTCTACCACTTCGCCTTTATCAAAGCCTGTCAAGCTCGCCCAGGTAACCCCCCATTCATCTTTCCACCGTCTTCGTTCATTGCCAAGGGTAGGAAGTTTTTCAATTTTTCTACCAGCCGCACCCCTGTCCCCGAAAATCATATCATGAGGATAAGGCTCCGGCAGCGTCATCCCAATTCGTGGCGGGCTATTGAAATCCAGCACATCTTTAATAATCTCACGAGAACTCCACCTACTGTTGTTATCTGACAAGTTTATACTCTCCCATACCGTATTGTTTTTTCACAATGAACTCACAATCTTAAATTATACACAAAAATAAATATTTTACATATTGTTTTTTTTGTTCGTTTTGATAATCTTCATAACTTGGATTTTCTGAACAGATATAGTCTGATTTGAATCAGCCATATCCTAAACCAGAATGCAAAAAGGCTAATTATTTTGAGTTAATAGAAAAAGCGAAGCCGGTAATGAGTTGAAATTAAGGAAAAGATTAAAATGGAAAAAGACAAGACTGTATGTGGAGGGGATATGAACGTGGGCTGCCGTACTTTTGCGGATATGAAGGGAGGCAACAGAGCAGCAAAACTGCTTGAGGATGCTTTCAGCATTTACGGCGGCCGAGAGGATGATAACACCCTATCTCGTCTCATTCTCACCAATGCAGCCGGGCGCAAGTATTTTGTGAACGATAACGTCTGGTGGAAGTACACAGACGTTCAGTGCAATTTTCACGCTACCTACGGATGGCGACCGTTCTTTGACGCCGCGTACAGGAAGGTGGATCGCAACACATGGCAGGAACTGTTCAAGTATCAGGTGACTCCTCAAATGCAGGATGTGCTCAAGAAGAGCGCCGGCGCGTTGAAGGTTCCACCCACAGACTTCCTGCCTTTCAACTATGATCCCCTGACCGATGATCTCTCTATAGCAAGGTTCTACTCGAATGTTCCCATGGATGAGGAGACCGGAAAACTGAAGAGTCCCGAAGAAGCAGCAGGATATTCGGAGAACGTCGACTATCCTCTGATGAACTGCATTTCCGCCACGGACTATCTGTTGTGGGAACGGGATGTCGAAATGGCGTGTCTCTATCTGCCCAAACTCGACGCTTTCCTGGATGCGGTGCACAAACGGTTTCAGGATGACAGCGGACTCTTGTGGGTAGGCACCGAGGGCAGCCAGATCGAGTACTGCCACAAGGGCTTCCGGTACCCAGCCCACACGCATGTGTACCTGCTCAAAGTCTATCGTAACATGCAGGAGGCGGCGCGGTTCGCGGAACGGATTGATCTGGTCGACAAGTACGGTCAGAAAGCAAGCGAGTTGGAAAAGAAGATGGCGTTATTCATCGAGGATGGAAAATGGTTTGTGGGCGGGCTAAAGGATGCTGCCGGTCAGGGACGCTACGGCACCGGCCGTCTGGACGACAGTGCCTCCAGCTATTTTGATGCATGGCATAATGTGAACGCCGTGGTGCTGCACATAGCGAACGAGGATCTGAGCCGATCCATAGCCGACAAGATAGCCTCGATTCCAGCTATGACGGCAAACCATCTCACGCTGGTCAACTACCCGGCTCGTCCAGAGGAAGAAATCGACTTCCCCAATGAAGGGTCTATCGTGCCGGGTCAGCACATGAACGCCGGATGGCATTGGATGCTCTCTGCCGGCGCGTTGTATACCTACACCAGAACACAGCAGCCTGATCTTCTTCTACAATTGGAGGGGCTTCTGTCAGACCATCATAATCACTACAGCATCGACTACTACAATGACTATGGCGCCGACAAACATAAGCAATGGCCTGAGCACGGACGGGATAGTTATTCAGTAACTTGTGCAGGAGCATTCGGAATGTTTTTCCGAGCGCTTCTGGGTTTGGAAATGACCGCTGACGGTATGCGTGTCAGTCCTCGCCTGCCACGGGAATGCGAAAGCCTCACAACCATTGCACCGGTCTATTACGCAGGAAAAAAGGTGAGGTTCAAGGCAAATAATGGGACAGGATCTATCCGGCAGGTCCATTTGAACGGCAAACCCTATTCCCTGCATGACGACAACGCCGTAACATTGCCGTATGTAGAACTTGGCCTTGAGAATATGGTGGAGGTGGAAAGGAAAGATTAGGGCATTAGTTTACTGCACGTCGAATTTATCAATAACATTGCATATTTGCTCTACTAAACGTATAATAGTTGTTTAAAGCAAGCTTTGCTATCGAAAAGCAAGTTCTAAGGAGTTGAAAATGAATCCAAAGTTGGTAATAAACGGTGCTGCCGGGCGTATGGGCAGACGTATCATTGCTTTGGCAATTGAATCGGGAAAATTTGATATCGTCGCGGCTGTTGACTATCCAGGCCATCCGGAAACTGGCAAGGATATCGGCACTCTGGCTGGCAAGGAAGCTCTCGGCATTCAACTCGGCAGCGACTGTTCCGTCGATGCCGATGTTATGATAGATTTCTCGCTCCCCGAAGCAGCCGATAAGGTTATTGAATACTGTATGACAAACAACACTGCCCTGGTAATGTGTACGACAGCTTTAAGTGCTGAACAAGAAAAAGCGATAGCTGCCGCTGCAAAAAAGATTCCCGTCATCCACGCCAGTAATACTAGCGTCGGAATGAATGTCCTTTTCAGCATTGTCGGCAAAATTGCAAAAAGGCTCGGCGATGATTACGATATAGAAATTGTTGAGACGCACCACCGCTTCAAAAAAGATGCGCCAAGCGGCTCAGCCAAAACGTTAGCTGAAAGGATCGCCGCCGAGACGGACAAGGATTTTCCAAAATGTCTTGACCTTGGCAGGCAGGGCGCCGAAGCGTTGCGTCAGAAAGGTAAAATCGGTATTCAGGCTCTCAGACTTGGCGACACGGTAGGTGAGCATTCGGTAATGTTTGGAACATTGGGTGAGACCGTAACTATTTCTCACAGTGCCCACAACAGAGATACTTTCGCCGCAGGCGCTCTCCGCGCCGCAGCATGGCTACTGAACAAAAAACCAGACTTGTATTCAATGGCTGATGTACTGGGCCTTTAATTGTCGATAATCTAAAAAGAAAGATTCAGATAGCAATTTGATGAGGTAAATTTATGGAACTGACCTGGCCAATAAAAATCAGAATCACTATTGCCCTAATGGTAGGCATACTTTTGCTCGGCGTATTGGGCTGGCAGATGGTTTCTCCCCAAAATCCGATGGCCCCTGTAGCGATACTCAGCGGAACAATTGGTGTTATAGATATAATCGCCTGCGTAGGGCTGGCTTTTCTGGCCGGGTTCATATCGTATTTCCTGTGTGCCCCTTTCGGCAGGCAGATTGCCATTCTGGCAGCACCCGGAGGAATGGCTATCTGGTCGCTTCGTACAGGCAGTATGACATCTCTGCTGCAGTCAGACACCTCAGCTGAATTTCGCCGCACTGTATATTCATCTCTAAGGTGGGAGGCCCCGCTATGGCTTATAATTGCCGCGGCAGGCCTCATCGGCGTCCTGACAGCCGAAAAACTCTCCGGCAAAGCCAAACAACTGCCCGTCGAAACCGATAGCAAAGCCAAACCCACCCCCAACAGCTACTTATTGCCGATAGTATCGATATTTGCCTCAGCGATCATAGCCCGCCTCTGCATCGGTGTTTTGGCAATGAATATCACCTATTTCGATATAAAGTTCGGCCAGGTCGTCGGACAGCCGGCACCGGGCCAAATTGCATTCGCAGTGATCATATCCTTCGCCGCCGCTGCTTTTCTCCTGAAGTTCTTTTTGAACACCAGTTATAGATGGGTCGCCGTCTCTACAGTGCTGTTAAGTATTTATATTATGACAAGTTACGGCACTGAGGATATCTCAAACCACATGGCCGCCTCATGGCCCGCCGCATTTTTCCCATATTCCGGAGCAGCCATATTGCCCGTCCAGATGGTCACTTTTGGCTCGATTGGAGCTGTTTTCGGCTACTGGGCAGCCGTGCGATATCGATATTGGCGTAAACACGAAAGTAAGGGCTGAAAAGCCGTCAGCAAGGGGTGATGTAACTTGTTTATTTAAAACTGGTTACATCAAAATTAATAAAATCATACAAAAACCCAAAAAACAGTATTTCGCCACATGAAAATAGCCGAATATAGGGGTGTTGTAGATGAGAATATGGAAAATTTTGTAAAGAACAGCCAAACAGACAGTTACGATCAATCGTACTAAGACTAGAGAGATTGGTTTAAGCTGGCCTGAAAGGAGTCGTGACAATGCTGGTTCTTAGTAGACAGAAAAACGAGTCAATAATGGTTGGAGATGACGTAGAGATAGTCATTGTTGACGTACGCGGCGACAAGGTTCGCCTTGGTATAACCGCTCCCAAGAAGATATCCGTTCATCGCAAAGAGATTTACGAAGCGATTCAACGCGAAAAAGCTGAAGGTAAGACACCGGTCGAAGCTGAAAAGGAACACCATCCGGTCAAATAGTTCATCCCCATATTTCATCTAAATATGGGGCCGTTTACCTCTAAAATTTATATCCAAACTCACAGGGTTTATTTTTTAGCATCTTTCAGAACCGATTCCCGGTAATTTGTGATGATCTCCTTCTTGGCAACAGGTTTTTTTATCGCCTCTTCGCTTTCGGCCTTCAACTTGATAACCGTACAGAGAGGATCAGG
>CAZOPG010000164.1:0-5298 GCA_964581585.1 uncultured Planctomycetaceae bacterium
CGAACCAGTTGTCCACTTCGAGCCAACCCCATCAACATTAACCTCGCTCGTCAAGCCCGAATCGTAACCAATCGAGCCATGTATCGCACTGTTGACTACCCCTCCGTTTGTGATATTAAGTTCACCGATACTTTCAAGACCGACAGAGAGATAACCAATTATATCCCACGTTGACCCGGCACCATCGACGTTGACTACACCCGTTCGGCCAGACCCGGAAACGGCGTCATACCCGATGACCGCAATGCCACTACTAACCGCACCACCGGCTGTGATATTCATCGTACCATTACCATACCTGCCGACGAACGTATAATAACTGTTTGTCCATTTTGATCCTGGGCCGTGGACGGTTACCGTACCGGTCGAGCCCACATTACAAGCGATGTAACCATCACTCGATGTGATGGCTCTTCCGCCGGAAATACTCATTGAACCGACTCCGTTATAACCTGCGCCAACTGGAGCGGATCCGTCAATATCCAAATTAAGGGTGACGTTCTGGCCGGGATTGCTGTTGATATTGAAAGTCTGGGCTAGTCCATGGGTGGCGTCAAAAACCAGATCAACATCGCCGACAAGACCATGGGTGTTAATCGTACCAGTACCGGTAAGATCATCAAATTTACAGAAAAGACCACCTGTTGTGAGTGTTCCATTGTTCAAGTGAATCTCACCAGACGAGTCCGGCCTGCGAGCAACCCAGGTGTCTCTTACAGTGGTTATAAGTCCCCCATTGGTGATATTCAACGTCCCGTTGCCGCCCAGATTACCAACAAAAAGCTCATCGTTATTAGTCCAGGTCGATCCAACTCCATCCACTGTAACTACTCCCGTTGAGCCAGTGTGGTTGCCGAGGGCACCATCTGAATTGCTGACCGCTCCACCGTCGGTGATATTCAGTTCGCCGTTACCACTCTCTCCGATGCTGAGCGTTTTTACATTCGTCCACATTGACCCAACCCCATTTACGTTTACAATGCCTGTCGAACCGGATTTGCTGGCGACTATGCTATCGTAAGTGTCAGAGGTATTACTGACAACTCCACCACCAGTGATATTCAGCACCCCCAAGCCGCTTTGGCCGACAGAGAAGAAACCACTGTTCGTCCATGTGGTACCGGTCCATCTACCGTCGCCGTTCCTGTCGCACCAAGTGCATCTCCGATCAAAGCACGGTAGCTTGAAATGTCGCTGTCCCCTGTAACATTAATTGTACCGTCACCGTATCTGCCGATGTAGGCGTACGTACCGTAGATTCTCTCTCCCGTCCAGGTCGTCGGGTCGGCGGGGGAGACACTCCCGGACCAGGTAACATCTGCGATGGCCGGGTTTGCCAAACAAATCAGGCACAGGTAAGCAACAAAGAAAAGCAATGAACCGCTATATATGCGATAACGAGTTCGTGTTGAATTTCTAAGCATTTTTCGCATGTTTAACATATAATATAACCTCCAAAAAGAGCCATAATCAAAGAGCTATCATCTATCTCCGTTTGCGACGAAGCGGTCCAGCCAGTGAGGTCAAAGAGCGTAAAAGTATCACCCATGGCTGCTTCAAAATTGTTGTACCAAACAACATCCAAAGCACCATCCAGATTGAACAGGCCATCAACGAGAATCTGATCGTATTCACTGCCAGCTAAAAGCCCGCCAAGTTCCATCTCCAGCGTACTGCTGCTGGACAGAGTTAAGCCATTGGCAGAGATTAAGCCGGAACTGTTACCAACGGAAATATTGCCGTAAACCTTTACATTTTCCAGTGTTCCAGAACCGCTGATGTTGCCGAAGATGTCGAATCGTTCGCTGGCACTGGTTCCGGAAATTATTCCTTCGTTTCCGACTGAGCCAAGATTAATGCCGGCTGAACCGACGAGAATATCGCCGCTGCCCAAAATCAGGCCGCCGCCGAGTTCCAGTGTTTGACTGCTGTGATTAAGGATGCCACCGTTTAAGTTGATAGTATTGTCGCTGCCGCCGAATTGGATTTGGCTCAAAACTGTCAGATTTCCGCCGGTATTGACATTGAGCGTTCCGCCGTTGGTTATGTTAAGATTTGCGTTAGCAAGAACTGTCATACTATCAAGGCTCGCTGATGTCGAGGCCCCAATTATTTCCAGAGTTGCACCATCGTAAAGAGTTGCCAGGTTAGTGCTCGTTCCGCTCTGCAGCGAAAGCGTTCAGCCGGTTACGTTCATTTTGCCCATATTGTTAAGACCATTTTTGAGTTGAACATTCCCACCGGTAATGTTCAGCGTCCCCTGGCTGCCAATAGTTAAAGCTTGGTTTTCAATTCTGCTATCATCATTGATCGTCACGATGCCGTTGTTAAAGTTGAGAACGCCCTGGCTGATAATGCCGCCGCCAAGATACATAGTTCCACCATCAAGATTTACAGTGCTTCCGCCGGAAACCGTTAAGCTGTGTGAATCGGATGTGAACTTTCCGCCGTTGGTAATGTTTATCTCGCCAGTGCCATACCGTCCGAGCTGCGTTCCGGTATTGCCGTTCCAGATTCCTCCATCAAGATTCACGGTTCCTTTCCTGCCAGACTCATATCCAATGTAGGCTCCGAGGTAAGCCGTTGGTTTGAAAGTAGCTCCGTTAGTCACATTTATCTGGCCGTCAGCACCATTGACGCCTGCCTTAAAAGTTGTTGCCGGTATCCAATCTCCAGTGCTGGCATAGGTATCGTAGGTTTTTCCTGTACTCGGCAGCCAGTACTCTATTCCGCCGGATGTCCAGATGTCGTACTCGGACACTTTAGCGTAGGTTTCGTCGAGTGTACCGGCGGCGGGCAAAATGGACGTTATTTTGTTGGTGTTGAATGTGTACCGCAGAATTCTGGTGTTTTCTGTAAGTCGGAAAGAGTCTTCTACGGTGGTCCATGCACTCGTGGCTGATGGAAGCGAGTGTTGCGTGGTGCTACTGGTGCTGAGTTCTGTTAACATTAGAGTTGCTTTGTTATTGTAAGCGTACTGGGTGCCGCCAAAATCTATTTTATATCCGCCTGTGTCCAGTCGATGCACATCATAACCCTGGCCAACCAGGTCAATGTCCTGGCGTATTGTACTCGTCGATGCTGTTGTGCCGTAGCTATATGAGCCCGAATATGGAGCAATAATGGAACTGCTGCTGATGCGAGAATACGTGCCAATCCAGCCGTTGGAAGTAGCATCTTCAAATCCGGGATTGGTTAGTACGTTTGTATTTAGCGGCGGGCCAGCCGAGACAACGGTAGGCAATAAAACAAAAATCGCTAAAATTACAATGGCCGTTAAGAAACGAGTAAATTAAAACATGAGTATCTTCCTTTCTGTTTTTTAAGTACGTCAATAGAGCGAACACCGACGGCGACGTAAAGTCTCTTATCTTTGTCTTTAGAAAAACAGGAAAATGCGTGTTAATACGAGAAAAACGCATAAAAGCCCACTCTTTAGCTACGAATTCTCTCCAGAATCACTCCCAATGTGCTTTCTCTACAACTCCACCCCAATTTTCAACGTTGTATTGTACCAAAAAAGTTGTGTTTGTCAAGAAAAAGATTAGGCCTATTTGACATTGCTACGCTTACTACACTTGATAAGCAAAAACTCTTCTGTGCTTAAATCTTTGTTTTTTAACGAGGAATATTGGTGTGTCCTAACTAAAAATTCGAACTGGTTAATATCAAAGGAGTTATGTAAAATGAAATATGTTTATTACCAGCGATGGGGCTTTGTTCATAACAGGGGCCGGTTTTGATGTCGATGAGGATGAAGAGGCCAAATTCCGAATGCGCATAAAAAAGGAAGACAGGCTGTTTATTCGACGTATTGTGAGTCTGTCTCCCTGTTGCGATGTGCCATTACACGCTTCCCATGGATATGCGTTTTTCTGGCCTACTGACCTTCGTACGCACCCGCAACAATTGCATTATAACAAAAAGCATAGCGATTTCCTAGTTAAAAATTTTTCCATCTTCACCTTATGGTTTCTTCTCACAAACACCGCACCGAGGCCGAGTAGTAAAACTGTACCCCCAACAGATACGAAGGAGCGTATTGTTGAGGGAGGCATCGGAGTTGGATAAATCCTGATCGCAAACCAGTTACGAGAGATTGTGTTATCTGTATAAAGGGTGAAGGTAGCAGTTGAGCCCGGCATAACCGGATCTTTATGAAAGTCCATAAACATAACGGCCCCACTTTTGTTATCATTTACTGTATGGTTCGACAGATTTTGGACACTAATAGGTTCGTAAGGGGCTGTTACTACAAAATCTACTGTACTGACGTCCCACCCAACATTGACTATTTCATAATAAATTCCCCCCCATGGCTCGGCACCAGTATTAACTACTTCTACATCAATACGACCCTTGAAAGGGTCCTTGTCCTTGTGCGTATATTGCCGAGCGGCCCCCTTGCCTGTGCCATCGAACGTTGCTGTAATCTTTGCATCATCGGCCAGAACAGATGAAAGTAATAACATTATGAGCAAAAGTGAACTGAATGCAGTGAATACTTTTTTCATTTTCCACCCTTTCAAACATCTCCCTCAATTGCATATCGCTTTAGCTGAATAGTCAAACCATAAAAGAACGGTAAGTCTCCATGCTTTTAGTCCATACAGAATTACAGGTTTAGCGTCTGCGCAATAACAGAGCATCCAAACAGAGCGACATCAAAGCGGCTTTTAGCAGGGAAGAACACAATTAGCAACTAGATAACTGACGGCGAATTTAGGTCATAGTCCTGGAATCGATGGTGTTTCTACTCCACTACCTAAATTCTTTTTCAACTCATCAATCATCCCCTGCAGCTTACCATTCTGGGCTTCAAGTCCTGCAACCTTTTGAATCTGTGCATTCAATTGACTCTTCAACGTTTCGACCATGGTCTGTTCACCTGCTGCCTTGGTAAATGCTTCGTCCCGTTCCTTAGTGAGCCCAGCAAGCTGGTCTTTGATATCTGAAGCTTGTCTAACCATTTTTTGCAGTTTATCGCGAGCTTTTATAACAGTGGTCAGTTGCAATTTCAGATTGTCTCGTTCACTCATTATGCTGGCTAAGTTAGCCTTCATCTTTGCTAACTCTGTTTGGGCCGCTGCAGCTTCTACAACAGCTTCTTCTTTTCCGGTATCCTTACAGCCAACCAATAGAAGTGAACAGCAAAGTAAGGTCAGGAATACGATAGTGATTTTTGCACTCTTCATTTTTTTGCCCCTTCAAAAATGATATAAAATTGATTTTCAGTATTATATACTTGAATTTTAATTTGAAGCGCAACGCTTCGCTGTTTTTATCAGCCCGCTTTAG
>CAZOPG010000165.1:0-5293 GCA_964581585.1 uncultured Planctomycetaceae bacterium
AAGCAAAAAAAGGTTAAAAATGCCGAAACGTAAAGACATCAAAAAGATATTAATTATAGGCTCCGGGCCCATTGTCATAGGCCAAGGGTGTGAATTCGACTATTCCGGCACTCAGGCATGCAGGGTGTTAAAAGAAGAAGGGTTTAAAGTGATTCTTATCAATAGCAACCCTGCTACGATAATGACTGACCCTGAGATCGCTCATCGAACCTACATTGAACCCATCACATCCGAAATAATCGAAAAAATAATAAAAAAAGAAAAACCTGACAGCCTCCTGCCGACATTGGGTGGGCAGACGGGGCTGAATGCCGCTGTTGAGCTGGCAGAAAAAGGGATATTAAAAAAATATAATGTTAAGCTGCTTGGGGCAAATCTGGCGTCCATCAAAAGAGCAGAAGAACGCGATAAATTCAAAAAAATCGTTAAAAATATCGGCCTGCAGGTGCCTGAAAGCGGTTATGCCCATTCTTGGGAGGAGGCACAAAAGGTTGTCAAAGAGATAGGATTCCCCGTTATTATTCGTCCCTCATATACATTAGGGGGAATGGGCGGCAATGTTGCCTACAACATGGATGAATACACCGAGTTCATTCACTGGGGGCTGAATCTGAGTCCCAAGAGCCAGGTTCTTGTGGAAGAATCCGTTGTCGGCTGGAAGGAATACGAACTTGAAGTGATGAGGGACAGGAAAGATAATGTTGTAATTATCTGCTCGATTGAAAATATCGATCCTATGGGTATCCATACAGGCGACAGCATTACAGTTGCCCCTGCCCAGACTCTTACCGATAAAGAATATCAGATTATGCGCGATGCCTCACTAAAAATTATACGCGCTATCGGCGTGGAAACCGGCGGTTCGAATATCCAATTTGCGGTTAATCCTGCCAATGGTAAACTTTATGTAATTGAAATGAATCCTCGTGTTTCCAGAAGCTCGGCCCTTGCATCGAAAGCTACGGGGTTCCCTATTGCTAAAATGGCTTCGCTGCTGGCTGTCGGTTATACTTTAGATGAAATCCCCAATGATATCACAAAAAAAACGCCTGCCTGCTTTGAGCCTACAATAGATTATTGTGTTACCAAGTGGCCTCGCTTTACATTTGAAAAATTTCCTAAAACCAGTCCTGAACTTACGGTACAGATGAAATCCGTGGGCGAAGCTATGGCTATTGGCAGAACATTCAAAGAGTCTCTACAGAAAGCCATAAGGTCGCTTGAGATCGATCGCTACTCGCTCGATAAAAAATATATCTCAGATAACCTTACTCTGGATCAGTTGAAAAAGAAACTGCAAACCAACTGCTGGGATAAAATCTGGTATGTCGCTGAAGCTTTTAGAAGAAAGCTTTCAACCGATGATATTTTCCAGCTAACAAAAATTGACCCATGGTTTCTCAATAACATCAATGATATTGTCAAACTCGAAAAGAAAATCAAGTCGACTACTCTTGATAAACTTAAGCCAAGTTTAATGCTTAAAGCTAAAGAATATGGTTTTGGCGATAAATATCTTGCATCTCTGTTTAATATCTCAGAAGTAAAGTTTAGAAAACTCCGTCAGCAGATGCAGGTGAAAGCTGTTTATAAAACTGTTGATACCTGTGGAGCTGAATTTGAAGCTCACACTCCTTATCTTTACTCAACCTTTGAAAGTGAATGCGAAGCAAATCCAACCAAGAAGCGAAAGGTTATTATTCTCGGTGGAGGGCCCAACCGCATAGGGCAGGGAATTGAATTTGACTATTGCTGCGTTCACGCCGCATTCGCTTTGAAGGAGATCGGTGTCGAATCGATAATGGTAAACTGTAATCCTGAGACGGTGAGCACCGACTACGACACCTCTGACAGACTTTACTTCGAGCCGCTGACATTTGAAGATGTTATGAATATTATCGAAAAAGAAAAACCTGACGGCGTTATAGTTCAATTTGGTGGCCAAACTCCTTTGAAATTAGCTGATTCGCTGGAAAAAGCGGGAGTAAAGATAATCGGCACCTCGCCAGACAGTATAGCAGGGGCCGAAGATCGCAAACAATTTAACAGGGTGGTAAAAAAATTAAAACTTCGTCAGCCCTACAGCGGCACTGCGACAACGTATGACCAAACCCTTAAGGTAGCAAAAAAGTTGGGCTATCCCCTACTGATTAGGCCTTCCTTTGTCTTGGGCGGCCGGGCAATGACGATAGTTTATGACAAGCAGTCTCTGAAATCATGCGTTGACGAGGCAATTGCCGCTTCCGGCAAGCATCCGATCTTAATCGACAAGTTCCTTAACGATGCGACGGAATTAGACGTTGACGCCATCTGCGACGGCAAGCGGGTAGTGGTGGCTGGCATAATGGAACATATCGAGGAGGCTGGAGTTCACTCAGGCGATAGCGCCTGCTCGCTACCACCGGTTTCGATAAGCAAAAAGTTGTTGAACGAAATAAAAAAACAGACAAAGCTTTTGGCCTTTGAGTTGAAAGTGAAGGGTCTTATCAATATTCAATTCGCTATCAAAGACGATGACATTTACATACTGGAGGTCAATCCACGGGCAAGCAGGACCGTTCCGTTTGTGAGCAAGACGATCGGCGTGCCTCTGGCTAAACTTGCGGCAAAAATAATGACAGGGATGACCCTGGATAAGTTGGGCTTTACCAAAGAGGTGCAATGCGATCATTTCGCTGTCAAAGAAGCGGTTTTTCCGTTTTTGAAATTCCCCGGCATAGACACACTGCTGGGGCCTGAGATGCTTTCCACCGGCGAGGTCATGGGAATATCGGATGATTTCGGCATAGCTTTTGCGAAATCTCAAATAGCCTCCGGGAATAATCTGCCATCGTCTGGTAATGTGTTTATCAGCGTAAAGGATAGCGATAAGGCAAAAGCTGTTAAAGTCGCCCGGCAATTGCACGAGGCCGGCTTTAACATTATCGCCACCAAGGGCACGTGTATCGAGTTTATAAATAATGATATTCCTTCCAAATTTGTGCTCAAGGTTACTGAGGGCCGACCGAATGTCGTTGATTCTATAATAAATAGAGACATTGATCTTATCATCAACACCACGATAGGTGCCCATGCTATTAAGGACTCCTTTTCGATTCGAAGGACTGCCCTTGACAAGCAAATACCTTATGTTACGACCATTCGAGGTGCCGCGGCGATCGTTAAAGCTATTGAGGCGTTGAAGGGGAAAAAAGTTGGCGTAAAGCCGATTCAATCATACTACCGATAGAAGGAAACAGATAAGTGAAAGCAATTTTATTACTGGAAGATGGGACCGTTTTTAAAGGCACAGGTTTTGGTGCAAAAGGCCAAAAGTGCGGCGAAGTTGTCTTCAATACTTCTATGACAGGTTACCAGGAAATACTGACCGACCCTTCATATAACGAGCAGATAATAACAATGACATATCCGCTGATCGGCAACTATGGCACGAATAGAGCTGATTGGGAATCTCGAAAAAACTTCGCAAGTGGTTTTATCGTCAAGGAAAACTCTGAATACCCCAGTAATTGGCGAAACAATAATTCGCTGAGCGAATACTTGAAAAAGAATAACATCGTAGGACTTGAAGGTATCGATACAAGAAAGCTTGTAAAACATATCCGCACTCAAGGCGCGATGAAGGGAATCATCTCGTCGATGGATCTGAATATAAATAACCTCAGGGGAAAACTTGAAAATTATCCCGGTCTTGTTGGCAGAGACATTGTCAAAAATGTCAGCGTCAAAAAAGCATACCCATGGGATAAGGGTGTAATTGACATATTAAGTGAAAACGAACTGAAGCCTGAAAAAAAATATAAGGTTATAGCATTTGATTTTGGTATTAAGCAAAATATACTTCGGCTGCTTCGTTCGCACGGCTGCGATGTTACTGTCGTACCCGCAAAAACAACAGCCAAAGAAGTTTTGGCTAAGAAACCTGACGGCGTGTTTCTTAGCAACGGTCCAGGCGACCCTGCTCCGGTAAACTATGCTATTGAAACTGTAAAAGATCTGCTTGGCAAAGTGCCTGTTTTCGGGATATGTCTCGGCCATCAAATTCTTTCATTAGCACTTGGAGGCAAGACTTATAAGCTGAAATTCGGCCACAGAGGAGCAAATCACCCCGTTAAAAACCTGCGAACCGGCGGGATCGAAATAACCAGTCAGAACCACGGCTTCTGCGTTGATATGGATTCACTCAAGAACAAGGCCATAGAATTAACGCATTTAAACTTGAACGATAACACGGTCGAGGGAATTCGATGTAAAGACATTGCTGCTTTTTCTGTCCAGTACCACCCCGAGGCCTCACCCGGCCCACATGATTCAGCGTACCTTTTTGCAGAATTTATAAAGTTAATGACCGATAGTGTTTTATAAGTTACTCGGCCATCTGAGATTTGAATAAGGATAATAAAGCACAGCAAGGGGAATTTTTGGTGTATGCCGTCAGAAAAAGTGGCACAGTATAGCCTCTTAACATAAATCAACTAAACTATAGTTTAGTTGCTGTTCTCGATAATGGAGGGGAGCCTCATACCTTCCATCGACAAAAATTCTCCAAGATTTTTTACTGCTTCCATAAAATGATGATAGTCCACGGGTTTGACCATATAATAACTACATCCCAATTCATAACATTGTTTGATCATGCTTACGTTGCTTGTCGTTGTTAACATGATTACCGGGATCTTTCGCAAGCTTCGGTCCTTCTTGATTATTTTGAGAACCTCTACTCCGTCAACCTTTGGCATTCGGATATCAAGCAGCAAAACATATTGTTTGCCTTCTTCCAGATGCCTGCTATTTCCATTTTTAAGCAGAAAGTCTAGAACCTCCTGCCCATTTTTGAACAGAAGGATCTCGTTGTTAACACATGTCAGCCATAGATTCTTTTTGATAAGCTGGAAATGTCCTGCGTTATCTTCGGCGATAAGAATAACCATATTTTCATTCATTGATCTCAGCCCTCAACTATTTAGTTGATGTTATCTCAACAACAGAAAGAAAATGCCCGATATTCTGAATGGTTTTTTCAAGCTCTTTGCGTTCTGTGGGCTTGATTAGATAAGTACTGCATCCGAGATCGTGACATTTCTCAATTGTATGCGGATCGTCTGTTGCGGTTAATATAATCACAGGGGTCCTTTTCAACTTTGCGTCCTGCTTGATCTTCTCCAGCAGCACGACTCCATCGGCTCCGGAGATGCTGATGTCCAGCAATAAAACATACTCTTGTTCGTCGCGTTCTCCTTCGAGAGTTTCAAAACTGCAGCAGGCGAACGCGACGAAAAAGAGTAAGGTTTAT
>CAZOPG010000166.1:0-5279 GCA_964581585.1 uncultured Planctomycetaceae bacterium
CGCAAAACCTCAACTATTTTAACCTCTCGCATGTGACCTTTTTAGAGTGGACTCACATTTATTTTATTGAAACCGTCCTCGTAATTCTCTAAAATTTCAAAAACTTTATAAATCAGCAAAGGAATTTTTAGATTATGTACATCATACCAGCGATTGACTTGCTTGGGGGCAAATGTGTTCGGCTTATTCAGGGTCAATATCACCGTTATATAGATTACGAGGACAGTCCCGTCAAAAAAGCCAAAGAGTTCTTCGCCGCCGGGACCAACTGGCTGCATATCATCGACCTCGACGGTGCCAAGGTCGGCAAGCCTGTCAATACCGAATCAATCAAGGCTATAGTTGAAGAGTCGGCTGATCTGAAAATTGAGGTTGGCGGTGGGCTTCGAGACAGGGACTCCATCAAAAAGTTGCTCGATATGGGCATAGAACGGGTTATTGTCGGCACCAAGGCAGTACGTGATTTCGACTGGCTCAGTGAAATAACACAGGAATTTCCGGGCAAAATAGCTCTCGGCCTTGACGCTCGTGGCTCGAAGGTCGCCACGCACGGCTGGATGAAGGAGAGCACACAAAATTTACTCGAATTCGCTACAGATGCCGCCAAACTTCCGTTAGCAGCCATAATTTACACCGATATAACGAAGGATGGAATGCTGGCCGGGCCTAATTTTGACAGGACTAAAGCTGTTGCCGAGACGGTTGGCGTGCCGGTAGTTGCTGCCGGAGGGGTTACTACTGTCGAGGATGTACGCAGGCTGGCTGAGTTGGAAGTCGTCGCCGCGGCGATCGTGGGCAGAGCCCTGTATGAGGGGACTATGGAATTGGCTGAGGCGATTGAAATGGCAAAAATGCTTTAGCAGCTAAAAAAAGCAATTTTCTATTTGCCTTTTATCCTCTTTTACCTATAATATCGGGTTAAAAGTCAACCCCTCAAGCAGGGAAAGCGAGGAAAAAATGCCCAACAACAAAATTGTATCCAAGGGGATAACATTTGACGATGTTCTTTTGATTCCGGCCAAAAGTGATTTTGTGCCCAGCCAGGCTGACACGTCCACACAACTGACAAACAATATCCGGATAAACATACCGATTATCTCGGCAGCGATGGATACTGTTACGGAGTCGGCCCTTGCGATCGCTTTGGGCCAGGAGGGCGGGATCGGAATAATCCACAAGAATCTGAGTATAGAGGCCCAAAGGCGGGAAGTTGGCAAGGTTAAGCGATCTGAAAACGGGGTAATTCTCGACCCTGTTACGCTCAGTGCAAAAGATTCTGTCAGTAAGGCCAGAGAATTGATGGCTGAGCAGAACGTATCCGGCATTCCAATAGTCGAGGGCAAAAAACTTGTTGGGATACTGACGCGAAGAGATTTGAAATTTCTCGAAGATGACCGCGTCAAAATAAATGAGGTGATGACCAGGAAAAATCTTGTAGTTGCCGAGGCGGGTACAACGCTGACTCAGGCAAAGGAAGTTCTGCGAAATCACAAAGTTGAAAAACTGCTGCTGGTCAATGATAAAGGTGAATTGGCTGGTCTGATTACAATGAGGGATATCGACCGTGTGCAGCAGTTTCCAACGGCAGCCAGGGATGGGCGCGGAAGATTGCGTGTTGGAGCGGCAGTTGGAGTGCACGACTATGATAGAATTGAGGCTCTGATTAAAGACGAAGTTGATGTGATTGTGATTGATACGGCGCACGGCCATTCTCAAAATGTCATAGAAACCGTGAAAGCAGTTAAGAAGAAATATGAAATAGATGTTATAGCGGGGAATATCGCTACGGCAGAGGCTACCGAAGATTTGATAAATGCCGGCGTTAATGCTGTCAAGGTAGGTATAGGGCCTGGTGCGATTTGTACGACGCGGGTAATTTCAGGCGTTGGTGTGCCGCAAATATCGGCGGTGATGAGCTGTGCCGAAATTGCCGACGCTAATAATATTCCGATTATCGCCGACGGCGGAATTAAACTTTCAGGAGATATAACGAAGGCAATCGCCGCAGGGGCTTCAAGCGTGATGCTCGGCTCACTTCTTGCCGGGCTTGACGAAAGTCCCGGTCTGCTGGTTATCTATAAAGGCAGGCAGTTCAAAGAGTATCGCGGCATGGGTTCGCTTGGAGCGATGGTTAAGGGCTCGGCGGAGAGATATGGGCAGGATAGCGGTAGCGGCCGGGACAAGCTCGTCCCGGAAGGTGTCGAAGGCAGAGTGCCTTACCGTGGAAGTCTGGGTAATTTTCTTTACCAGCTAGTTGGTGGATTGCGGGCAGGAATGGGTTATTGCGGAACACCAACTATTGAAGAACTGCGGGAAAACGGCAAATTTATTCGTATAAGTGCTGCCGGTGTTAGCGAATCACATCCGCATGATATAATGATTACCAAAGAACCGCCAAACTACTCCAATGTTGAGATTTTAGAGGAATAACAATAGATGGCCAATGAAACGATCGCTATCATAGATTTTGGTAGTCAGTATGGACAGTTGATTGGACGGCGGGTACGCGAACACAATGTTTTTTCAATTATTCATCAGCCGAATGTTACAGCGAAAGAACTCGGCAAAATACCCGGCCTGAAGGGAATTATTCTTTCCGGCGGGCCGGCCAGTGTCTATGCTGAAAATGCGCCCGGCTGCGATGAGAAAATATTTGAGTTAGGCGTCCCGATTCTCGGTATCTGTTACGGTATGCAATTGGGCTGTAAGATTCTTGGCGCTGACATTGCCGCCAGCCAAAGCAGAGAGTATGGTAGAGCAAAGCTGACCATTGTTGACAAGACCGATTTGTTCACCAATATCGGCGATAACGCAATTGTTTGGATGAGTCATGGCGACCAGGTGAATGAGCTTGGCAGCGAGTTTTCTGTATTAGGAAGGACCGATACTTGCCCCTTTGCCGCTGTCAGGTGCAAACAAAAGAAATTTTTCGGACTCCAGTTCCATCCTGAGGTTACACATACCCCTGCTGGTGTTGAGATGCTCAGGAATTTTCTCTACAACATCTGCCAGTGCAGCGGTGATTGGCAAATGAGCAATTTTGCAGAGGAAACAATTAAGAAAATCCGTCAGCAGGTGCCAACCGGAACCGTCATTTGTGGACTCAGCGGAGGTGTGGATTCAGCTGTTACTGCGGCACTTGTTCATAAAGCTATCGGTGGTAAACTGGTTTGTATCTTTGTAGATAACGGCCTGCTGCGAAAAAATGAACGGCAGGAAGTTGAGTCAACTTTCCGGGATCAATTTCATCTCGACCTGCACGTCGTTGACTGGAGCGAGCAATTCATTTCCAAACTGGCGGGTGTAACCGATCCGCAAAAGAAACGAAAAATTATCGGTGCCGAATTTATTGAAGCGTTTAAATCAGAAGCAGAAAAAATCCCTGACGCTAAATATCTTGCTCAGGGAACATTATATCCGGATGTTATCGAATCTGGCAGCAAGGATGGTAATCTGGCTGCGAATATCAAGCTGCATCATAATGTTGGTGGTCTGCCGAAAGAGCTAGGCTTTGAACTTGTTGAGCCATTGCGCGATCTTTTTAAGGATGAGGTCAGGCTGGTTGGAGAATATCTCGGTTTGGGAGAAAATATTGTCTGGCGGCATCCGTTCCCGGGACCAGGCCTGGCGGTGCGCATTATAGGCGATATCACAGAAGAACGGCTGAGGATCCTGCGCGATGCTGACAATATATTGATCGAGGAAATTAAGGCCGCCGGGCTGTATAGAAAACTTTCGCAGACGCTGGCTGTGCTGGTGCCTGTCGGTACGGTTGGGGTAATGGGGGACGAGCGAAGTTACGAAAACGTTATTGCTATCCGTTCTGTGGATACAAAAGATTTTATGACTGCTGATTTTTCACGTATTCCGTATGATGTGCTTGGTCTTATTGCTAACCGTATTATTAATGAGGTTCGCGGCATAAATCGTGTGGTTTATGACATCTCGTCCAAACCTCCCGCTACTATTGAATGGGAATAACAGGGAAGTAAAAAAGATCGAAAGGAATCGAAGATGCTACTTTCATCTCTTAAGTGCACATGCTGGTTTTTTGTTCTTTGCATAATTTTGGTAAATGCTGATGTTTATGGAGCAGAACCGTCCGATGCTAACAAAGTTGACTTGATGAACATAATATTCAGCGATGTAAAGCAGTTGCCATCGCAGGGTTTTGCTGAGGCGGAGCGGACATATTTTGATAGTAAAAATCTAACACTTCTGCTGATGGCAGGTGGTGGCAGTATCGCTCTGCATGACAAAGCCGACGATAAAATTGTGGACCATATCGACAGACACGGGAATATGTCGCACGACATGGATAAGCTAATTGATTGGACAGGCTCTCCGGTAACTCACTTTAGCGCAGCGGCCATATGGTATGCAGTTGCGGTCAACAATCAAAATGAGTTCGGCAAGGCACGCGCATGGACGATGATTAAGGCTCTGTCCGTAACCGGTGCCACCACTTTATTGCTTAAGGGGATAAATAATAACCACACGCCTAATGGCAAATCACTCGCTTGGCCAAGCGGGCATACCTCCAGCTCATTCTGCGTTGCGGCGGTTCTGGATGAGTTTTACGGGCCTAAGATAGGTATTCCAGCCTATGCATTGGCCAGTTTCGTCGGATACCGAATGATGGATTCCGGCGATCACTGGGCAAGCGATGTTCTGTTTGGTGCGGTTTTGGGCTATGTCGTTGGTCACAGCGTTGCTGGCGAGCATAAAAGACTCGAAGTGGCAGGCTTTGAGATTCTGCCCTACACTTCTTACACAAGATCAAAGCCGGTATCTGGGATTACGCTGGCAAAAAAGTTTTAGATCTGAATTGGCACAATTTGACATATCGAAAAGATTAAAAAAACGGGTTGACAGTTCCGATCCTGATGGTATAATATCGGGTTTTCTGAATGAAACAGGAACTATTTCTATGAAAAGTTTTTTAGCAACAAAAGAAAATGTGGATCAAAGGTGGTTACTCGTTGATGCTGAAGGGGCCATTTTGGGCAGAATTGCCGCAAAAATCGCTCCGATCTTGATGGGTAAGAATAAGCCTACATATACGCCGCATGTTGACACTGGAGATTTTGTTATTGTTGTAAACGCTGACAAAATAAGGGTTTCCGGTAACAAGGCTGACACGAAGCAGTATGATTATTATACCCATTTTCCCGGTGGGCATAAATATGTCAGCTTCGAAGATATGATGGCTAATAAGCCCGAAAAAGTAGTCGAACTGGCTATCAAGCGAATGCTGCCAAAGAGCAAACTCGGCAGGG
>CAZOPG010000167.1:0-5274 GCA_964581585.1 uncultured Planctomycetaceae bacterium
ACCCCAATAGATTTGTAAACGAAACAATTGAATTGCTTCACGAACACGTTGAGCTTGGAGCACGCGGGTTTAAAGTGCTAAAAGAGCTTGGTCTTCGCCATCGTGACGCTACGGGAAAATTAATCACGGTTGATGACCCTAATTTGTCCGACATCTGGGAAGAGGCGGCCAAACTTGGCATACCCGTTTTGATGCATCAGGCGGACCCTTCTGGCTTCTTTGAGCCTGTTGCCCCTGAAAACGAACATTATGAATCGTTAAAGAAATATCCATCGTGGAGCTTTGCCGAGGCAAAATTTCCACGGAAAAAAGAACTGCTCGCACATCGTGACAATCTCATAAAAAAGCACCCGAATACAATTTTTATACTTGCCCACGTAGCAAATTTCGCTGAAAATCTTGGCTATGTATCCAGACTGCTGGAGGAAAACCCCAATGTTTACATCGATTTTTCCGCTAGGATGGATGAACTTGGCCGTCAGCCCTACACGGCAAGAGAGTTTTTTATAAACTATCAGGACAGGATAATTTTTGGAACGGACATGCCGGCCGATATTGAAGATTCCATAGATATGTATCGCAGCTATTTCCGTTTTCTGGAAACTTATGATGAATCTTTCTACGTTCCGGATTATGATGGAACATTCCAGAGAGTTCGCTGGCCGATTTGCGGTATTGGACTGCCGGATGAAGTGTTAAAGAAAATCTATCATGAAAATGTCATGAAAATAGTACCAGGATTAAAAGAAGAACTAACAGAAAGGATATTACCATGATCAAAGCAAAAGTTGGATTCATAGTTTATGGTGTACACAAAGACGGCCTGCAGGACCCGATGGGAACGCCGTTCATTGATGATAAGTTGGTGGCAAATGCAAAAAAAGCCCTGACACAAGCCGGTCTTGAGCTTGTCGAACATAATATTGTTATTGCTTCAAAGGCTGAGGCCAAAGAATGTCTCGCTAAATTCAAAAAAGCCGATGACATCGACGCTGTCATATTATTCTCAGGCACATGGGTTTGGGCTTCGCACATGGTCGCGGCAATTAGAGATTTTGCAAATACCGGAAAGGGCGTTATCCTCTGGACTAATCCAGGCAGTCAGGGTTGGCGGCCGGTGGGGGGGCTTGTAATGCACGGAGCATTGAAGGAAATAGGCCTGCAGCACCGATTTGTTTATGGCGGCTATGATGATCCAAAAGAAATCGAAAAAATAGTTTCATATTGCAGGGCAAGCGCGATGAAGAACAGTCTGAACATGAGCACTATCGGGACGTTCGGCGGTAGGGGGATGGGACAGACTTGCGGTGCGGCCGACCCATCTCAGTGGATGAAGGTATTCGGCATTGATATTGATTCACGAGACACAACAGAATTATTAAAGACCGCCAGGGCTGTTACTAAAAAAGAAATCGAACAGGCAAGGGAGCGTATTCAAAAGCTTTTTGCTGAGAATATTCCAGCCGATGAGCAGTCCGACCGCTCTATAAGCCTTTACCTTGCACTTAAAAAAACTGTCGCCAAAGAAGGTTTTGATTTTTACACGATCCAGTCCTTTCCAGGCCTTGGAGATGAATACTGCGCAACCTGTTTTGCTCAAAGCATGATGCTTGAAGATGGCGTTGGAGCTTCGACGCTTGGAGATTTTAATACCGCAATGACCGTAAAATGCCTCACTGACCTCAGTGCCGAAAGGGTTTATTATGGTGATTTGCAGCACATAGACAAATCCAACAACGAAATAAAGATTATCGGAGACGGTGCCTGTCCTCCTTCACTGGCGGGCAAGTTAGGCCCCGCTGGTTTTGCCGAGCATGGCATACCGACCGAAGGTGGAGCAGGTGGTATTTCGGTTAAGTTAATTTGTAAAGTAGGTCAAGGCGTTCTTGCCAGACTGGGAAGGAATGACGGTCAATTTGAAATGGTGATTACCCGCTGCAACATTTTTGAGCCGCCGGCTGAACAAGTAGAAGCCAGGAAAAATGAGTGCGGAATCCCATTCTGGCCTCACGGCTTTGTAAAGGCACAATGCGATATTGACCAGCTTCTGGAAGCATGGACCAATGAATATGCATGTCTGGGTTACGGCGAACATCTTTATGAAGAACTGAAAGCCTTTTGCGAGATAACCGGCATCAAGGCTATCGCTTTGTAATCACCCATGTTATTGCAGAGATGGAGCGAGTTTTTTTATAGATGAATCATTCACCGATGCTGCGCTAGGTTAGTCACCAACAAAAAATGACATTGGATAATAATGGGTATTCATGCTGCTATACCTTTTTTCGTTGGTAGCCATATAGCAAAGCTGCGTAGTTCCATTGATGATATCACAATCGTTTGTCATAACTTCTAAAAACATAAAATCACCTGGTTCAGGTTTTTTATCAAACCCCATTTCTTTCAGCAGAAGCTGTAATTCACATCTGTAGCCTTTTTCAGTTCTTTTGAAAGCAATATCAAATGTTTCAGGCGCTTTTTGTTTTTTGACAAACCACATGGGCTCGGCCTTGGAATCTTTTTTCGGCACAACTAAAACCATCTGTCCTGTGCCTGCGCCATGTTTTCCATCTCGTTTTTTGGCCGGACGAGTATCCCAATAAAATTCAATCGCATCACTTTTCCAGGGGTCATCATCTTTAATGCTTATAATATCATCTTCTACATCAAATGCGACAAACAAACTTTCGCCATCGGTAGCGTACTGAACAGAAAAAGAAAGATCGTCTCTTCCCTGCCAGTTTTTCAGATGCCAGATAACATTTTCCTCCTGACATGCATCCATTGCGGGAATGTTTACCCAGTCATCCAGATTGCCGTCAACAGTAATTTTCTTATTTAGTGCGATTTCCGTTGCCTTTACCTTCACTATTGGCAATGATATTTTTCTATTTTTACCATCAGGGCACATAAATGAATACTGGAGTGACGGATCTTCCCCCAGAGCGAGCTGTGTATTCTTTTTTCCACCAGCTTCAAGTTTCCCGGCTACCACTTTCTCAGATCCAACAACTAAATAATCAACAGGAATCGTAGTTTTATTATTAAATGATATGGTATATTCACCATCCCTCGTCGGATAGGCCGCGGTATGTTCTAATAGCTCCCTTCCAAATTTCACCTTAGAGGAAAAGTCTGAAGGCAATATCCCACCCAAAGGAATGAAGGATATTGTTGATTGGTCCTCATCAACGCTAACATTTGCAAACATTCTAAAATAACCCATGTCCTTATTTTCCAGATACAATCCACCACTATTTTTAACTTGTATTCTTGTGCCGGTGCTGGAAAGAACATGTATTGGAATGGATTCTTCCTCAAAATAGTCGAGATGGTGCCAGTGTCCACTGAAAATCGTGGTTCTGTCTTTTGGCAAAAGAGATAGTACATCTTTCCATAAAGGTGCTGCATTTGTACCTTTGTCATGGACGGAGTTCATTTTAGGGTGATGGAAGAAAACAAAAAACTGTTTGGCTTTGCGAGAAGAAGAAATATCTTTTTTTAGCCAGGCCGTCTGTTCAGCAGCAAAGTTGCTGTCGCGCAACGCAGTCATTGAGTCGAGCACAATAAAATGACATTTTTTATAATCAAAACTATAGTAGCTTTTTCCTTTAACCCCATATCTCTTTGTATAAATATCGAGTGTTATTTGAGTTGCAACATCGTGATTGCCGGGACAGAAGAAGAATGGCACTTCAAGCCTTCTTGTAAGTTTGTCAAATTCATCCCACTGAAGATACAATTCATTAACGTCTGTATAAGAACCATCTATCAAATCGCCGACAGACATAACAAAATCAGGCCTTAGAAGGTTTATTTCGTCTACTGCCTGTGCCCATTTGCCGGGGCTACAATTGCCGGTTCTGTCAGACATTACCACAAAATCAAAAGCGTTATTAGATTTAGGATTCGCACCTTTCCAGCCGGCCATTTTCGATAGTTTGCCAGAGGCAAATAGTTGTGAAACGATTACTAATGAAAGCACTATCATTGTTTTTTTCATTTGTTTACTCTCTTTCTAATCACTTTTACTGCTGCAAATACGGATTATGTTTTTTTTCGTTTTTCATAGTTGTTTCCGGCCCGTGTCCCGGCAGAACTCTTGTCTCGTCCGGTAGGGGAACCAGTTTTGTTTTGATATTGGAAACTAATCGAGCGAAACATTCTTCGACGTTATAATTTGGAAAATCCGTTCTGCCGACCGAGCCTGCGAATAGTGTATCGCCGCTAAATACCAGTGAATCGGCTTGGGAATAAAGACATATCCCGCCTGGTGTATGGCCCGGCGTATGTAGAACATTCAAAGTTATTCCGGCAAAGGCTATCGGACCCTCATTTTCGATGATGAGATCGGCAGGCTCCGTTTTTATGCTCACACCGGCAAGGGCGGACAGATTCTTCAACCCGCTGGAAAGCATTGGCGTATCGGCGGTATGGATCACAATTTTAATATCACTGAAACTTTGCCGTAATGGTGTAATTCCCGCGATGTGGTCGGCATGGCCGTGAGTCAGAATAAGAGCAATCGGATTAAGCTCGTTTTGCTTTAGGAAATTTATAAGGGGTTGTGGCGTGAGACCCGTATCGATAATCACCACATCCCTGTCCGAGCCACTACCCCGAAGGATATAGCTATTTGTCTCATACGTTCCGAGAATAAGCTTGTCAATACGCATTTTCGTTCCTAAAATATGGCAGAAGTGTAGCAAAAAGGGAGGCAAAGGTCAATGGGCGGTTTTGCATATATGCTGAAATACCCAAAAAAATGTAAATTTGGGCTTCAGTTTACCGACAACTTTGCCGATTTTAATATTAGAGAGAACTGCGCTCAGTTATATATGGGTTTAATACTTGATAGCATGGTGAGTTATGGCAAATTTTAAACGTGAAAGAATTGCTCAGAATCTTTTCAAACGGTATGAAGGCAATCCGATTCTGACAGCCAAGGATTGGCCTTACCCGATCAACTCCGTATTCAATCCAGCGGCAATAAAACTGCACGGCGGTACATTGCTGCTTTCACGCGCCGAAGATCTGCGTGGCTTTTCGCACCTGACCCTGGCAAAGAGCCGGGACGGGCTGACAGACTGGCAGATAGACGCCCGACCAACAATGGAGGCCGATCACGATTCTCACGAGGAAAGGTGGGGCCTGGAAGACCCGAGAATTATATGGCTTGAAGAGCAGGGCCAGTTTGCTATCACTTATGTCTCGTTCAGCGAGGGTGGGCCGGTAGTTTCACTGGCGATTACCAAGAACTTTCAAACATTCGCC
>CAZOPG010000168.1:0-5263 GCA_964581585.1 uncultured Planctomycetaceae bacterium
AGAATAAGTTCAGCCTTATTGTCTGGGCTTCGGCAACAACCGCCTTTGTAACATCATGGGTCATCAGAATATTCTTCACCCCCGCTCTGCTATCACCAACAAGCAAACCAACATTGTCCCATTCGAGCGCAAGCTCAGGCGGAGCGATTTTTTCAACTTCTGTGATTACCTCTTTTATTTTCATTTTTTCGTCTCCTTCTCAACTTTCTCCGCGAAAAGTTTAGCTATCTTTTGTGTAACAGGCCCTACTTTTCCATCTCCCACCTGATGCGCCTCGATATTCGTTACCGGAAGAACCTGCATAATAACATTGCTCATAAAAACTTCGTCAGCATCTAACAAGTCATTGATATAAAGAAACTTCTCAACCAACTCCATAGAATTATCTGTTGCGATTTGACACAACGATTTTCTGGCAATGCCGGCAAGAATCGGCGTCTCAACCGAAGGCGTATGGAGCACACCGTCCTTCACCAAAAAAACATTACTGACACACCCCTCCGCCAGCCGATTATCGACAGTAAACCATATCGCCTCAGTGGCTTTTTGCTGATGAGCGGCTTTCAGCACGATCAGTCTTGAAAAGTAACTCGTTGTTTTATGCCCAACCACAGGATCGAAGGGATTCTGCTTATACGAACTCAGAACCGCCAACGCGCCTTTTTGATAGAGCTGCTCCGGATAAGACTCTAACTTCGTCGCGGCAACAAGCAACGCAGAGCCTTGTTCTTCGCTACCTATCGGCCCACTGCTAACCGTCAAACGCACCCTTGCATCAACCAGCTCGTTAGCCGCAATTGTCTTATAGATGGCATCGGTGATATACTTCCTGTTGTATGAAATATTTATTGATAAAGCCTTACTACTGAAAAAAAGCCTGTCCAGATGGTCGCTCAGTGAAAAAATTCTCCCGTTATTGCAACGCATTGTTTCAAACAGCCCAGCACCATAAAGAAAACTGCTGTCCGACGAGTTTATCTTCGCCTTGTCCGAATCAATAATACTGTCATTCAAAAATACTTTTTTCATATCTTCCTTTGCCACAGAGTTTTTAATATTTTTTTTTAGCTCTCACATCACTATACGCCGGTTACAGAGCCGCAGGCCGTAAGGCTGCGGTCATTCCTCGCCTTTTACTAATGATTTTTCAAAATATTTTTTGCTTTATCAAAAGTTCTTTTAGGTATCAAGATGTTAATATCGGGAACATCTTGAATAGTACAACGACAAAATGTTGTAAAAAATTCTTTAAAAACCGTAACTTCTATTTTATCCCAAGGTATCAGGATGGGTTTGAAAAAAGGACGAAAAATCAGATAAGGAACGAGGTACAATCCTGTTTCATTGTAACCTATATTTGTACAGCCTAATTTGGCGACACCAGCTTTAGATCGGGCATTTCTTAATTGGATGTATCTACATTTATAAATTTTTCCTTTGAATTTTTCAGGAAAATAGAAATGTTCCACAAGTGATGTCCATCCACTTGCTTCGCTAATAATTTTTAAGACAATCAACCATGCTCCAATAAAAAAAATTGGAAAACCAAAAATTATTAAATTCTCAGTAAAAGGTTTTATGCCTTCTAACAACAATTATTCGCCTCTTTCTTAGTTACTCAGTTTTTCATTTTTATTTTTAATATCTCATTTTTTTATTAACTGCCTCGATTCCCGCTGCCAGCGCTTTGGCTTTAACCAGGGTTTCGTCCCACTCAGCTTCGGGCTGCGAGTCAGCCACTATCCCGCCGCCAGCCTGGGCATACGCTGCACCGTCCTTAATAATAATCGTTCGTATCGCGATATTCAAGCACACATTGCCATCAACACCGACAAAGCCGATGCAGCCGGTATAAACGCCCCTTTGGGTCGGCTCAAGTTCGTCAATAATTTCCATAGCGCGAATTTTCGGCGCACCGGTAATCGAGCCACCGGGGAAGATCGCCTTAAGGCAATCCACAAATGAAATTTCATCTCTAAGTCTCCCCTGAACCGTTGCGACAGCGTGGAAAACAGTCGAATAACTTTCAATCGCCCTTGCCTCAGCTACTTTTATTGTGCCATACTCGCAAATCCTGCCAAGGTCATTCCGCTCAAGGTCGATTATCATATTCAGTTCAGCTTTTTCCTTTTCGCTGGCAAATAACTCAAGACTATTCTCTCTGTTTATCTGCTCATCACTGCCTCTTGGCCGCGTCCCCTTTATTGGCCGGGTTGTTATAACACCATCTTGAATCCTGATAAACAATTCAGGCGAAGCGCTAACTATCTGAAAATCGCCGCCATCAATAAACGCCCCAAACGGACTTGGATTATACCGATTCTGCCAATTGAATAAATCCACCGCCTCGCTATCAAAATCAGCACAGAACCGCTGTGAAAAATTTATCTGGTAAACATCCCCATCATAAATATATTTTTTTATCCGCTCGAAGGATTCAAAATAATATTCTTTACTCATATTACACGCCATCCCCGAAGCGTCCACACCATCAACTTTGCCTCGAACAGGTCTATTCACATAAATCTGCTCAGCCTCAGCAATCGCTTTTTCAAGCCAGCTGAATTTCTCCCCAACACTTTCACTTTCGCCTTCTACCTCAAGCCCGATCAGCCAGGCCACCTTTTCAATTCCGTCGTAACATATCAGCTTGTCATAAAAACACAACTGAATCAACGGCATACAAATATCATCAACAGCACTGTCTGGCAGCTTCTCAACATACCTGCCGAGTTCATAGCTGAAATACCCTATCCACCCGCCTGCAAAAACCCCGCTCGGCAAAAGCACGGAGTCCCCCTCTTTAAGTTTATATTTATCAAGAGTGCGTTGAAGTTTTTCAAAAGGCTTGCTTCCACCGGTACAAAATTCAAAAACTTCTATCGGCTCACATGCAAAATAACTGAATCGCCCCTGCTCCGTTTCCTCTCCTGCTGCCCCCAGTATTGCCGGCCGCTTTTGCCGGCCAAAGTATTTACTCATCGCCATCATATTCAATGGCCTTGCCAATCGCCTGACATGCAATTTGCATAACCGCTCAGCAAGTTCTTGGCTTTTACAGATTTTCGAGCCTTTGCTGCTTGTCATAAACACGTAACGCCTCGATTATCTCATCAATATTTCCCAGCATTATTTTGTCCAGGCTATAAAGTGAAAGCCCGACCCTGTGATCTGTCACCCTGTTCTGCGGATAATTATACGTCCTGATCTTTTGCGACCTGTCGCCGGAACCGATCATAGTTTTACGTTGTGAATCGCGCTCAGCATCTTCAGCCTTTTTGAAGTGCTCATACACTCGGCTTTTCAAAATCCGCCACGCCTTAGCCCGGTTCTTATGCTGGCTCTTTTCGTCCTGCATACTCACCGTAATACCGGTCGGCTTATGTTCCAGCTTAATCGCGCTATTCAGCTTATTAACGCTTTGTCCGCCTGGCCCGCCTGATCTGCTGACATGCTCAAGCACATCATCAGGGTTGATTTGCACATCGATATCTTCAGGTTCAGGAAGCACCGCAACGGTAACCGCCGAGGTATGAACCCTGCCCTGCGATTCGGTCTGCGGCACACGCTGCACACGGTGCCCGCCGCCTTCATAGCCAAGGAACGCCCAGACGTTTTTGCCCTTTATATTCACGATCACTTCACGAAGTCCCCCAATCTCATTGGCACTAAAAGCAAGCTGCTCGGTTTTCCACCTTTGCTTCTCCGCATATCGCAGATACAATTCATAAAGATCCCTGGCAAAAAGTGCTGCCTCATCACCGCCGGTACCAGCCCGTATCTCGATAATAATAGAGTCAATCACTTCGTCATCAGCCATTATCAGGGAATCTTTTATTTGCTCGAACAATGTTTCAGCTTTTTTACTAAGTTCAGAAATCTCCTCCTGGGCCAGTGCGCGAAATTCATCATCAGCCTCACTATCCCCAGTTATCTGTTCAGCTTCAGCAATATCAGCCAAATATCCTTTATACGCACGATAATTGCTGACCAAATTTCGCAATTTGCCCTGCTCTTTGCTTAGCGGAATAAGTTTATCATGATTAGAGGAAACAGCTGGATCGTTGATTTGTTCGGAAATTTCGCTGTACCTTGCCTCAAGAGAGTCAAGTTTTGAGATTAAGCTGGAATTCTTTTCAGCCATTGAATTACCTTTTGAGATAGAGACAAAAAAATACGCTGCCAGAATATAACCTGTTTGATTATACCTAACAGCGTAAATTGTAAACAATCAAAAGCTACTGTTCTGTGCTTTTTTTGTCCTTCTTTATGTATGATGTGCCGTACTTCTTCTGGAATCGCTCAATGCGACCTGCCGAGTCAACAAACTTCTGCTTGCCGGTATAGAACGGATGGCACATCGAGCATATTTCAGCGTGAATGTCTTTGCCGCTGGCGCTGCGCGTCTCGAAACTGTTGCCACAGCCGCACTTAACCTTCACTACATCATATTTTGGATGAATATCTTTCTTCATAAGCCTTATACCTCAAAAACCAAAGCTCGGCATTATACCGCTAAATGATTGGCCTTTCAATAACTTTTTTAAAAAATTATCGAACGACCCCAGACTACATATCGAAGTACATCAATACCGTCAACACCCATCCGCTGACATTGGATGGATTTATGCGTAAGCCTCCTTGTTTTGCTCGTTACAATCGTTAAAACTTGCCTATATTGCCAAAAAAATGCCAAAAATCGGGGTTCGCAACGAAAAACTATTCGACTCCCCTGAGTCAGTATGAGCCAAGGCCATAAAATCACGTTCATCAAGAACAATGAGCAAAAAAGATGATTTTTTTTAATTTATTCCTTGCAAAATATCGGGTTGTCATGTTAAAGTGACCGCTCGGTGGGAATGTTCTTTCGTCTCTCAGGAGTATTCCTAAATAAATTAAGAATGAGAGATACTATTTATGTGGCCTATAAACCGGCCAAGGAGAAGTACAAGTGAGTAAAGGTACAGTAAAATGGTTCAATGCGAGCAAGGGGTTTGGTTTTATTAATCCGGATGACGGCGGAGATGATTTGTTCGTCCACCACTCAGAGATTAAGACAGATGGTTATGCATCACTTGATGAAGGCCAAAAGGTTGAATTTGAAGTCGGACAAGGCAAAAAAGGCCCATGTGCGACGAATGTAGTTCCCTGCTAAGCAGACAACAATGCTTAAGAACCTAAAGGCTCTGCTATTTTGCGGGGCCTTTTTTATGGTTACACTGCACTAATCTTCTCCAGAAAATCAAACCGCCTAATGTTGGGC
>CAZOPG010000169.1:0-5194 GCA_964581585.1 uncultured Planctomycetaceae bacterium
AAGGGTGTATTCACTTAACGAATAAACCGCAAAGCTATGGCCATAGAGAATTTTTTTGTCGATCTGGGCATTACCCCTGCGGTCAACCGTCCAGAAGAATCCGCCGTGTTCTTTATCCCACATTTTATCGATTAAAAAATCGACGCCATGCCTGGCAAATTCCACACATTTGCCATTGCCGTAACCGGCCCGATGGGCTGATGCCATCGTAAAAACAGTCCGTGTTTGCGAAATGAGTGATTTCTGGTTCTCGCCAGTATCGTTGCCGTCCTCATCGAATTGCGTTATAAAGCCGCCGTTAACGGTATCTTTGCAACGATCTAACCAGAATGGCAGTAACTCATTTAATAAATGATTTTTCGCTTCTTCCTCACATACCAGCATCTGTGATATATCCATAACTTCTTATCTCCACTGTCACGAGCTTTTCATTTCTTTACTGATATCTCGTATTTAAGGGCTTAAAAAACTTTTTTCTTTGTATGACGTCGGTAACCTTACTGAATTTACCTTGAACAATCAAGTAAAACCAACCATCCGAACAAAAATAATCGTCCAACCTTAATTTTTTACTACTGCGTGCCGCAACACCATTTAGCTCCATTGTCCTAAATCTATTCCTATCATTTAGTGAGGTACGCATGATTTGAAAAGCACAGGTGACTTTTCAAATCTGCAGGGATTTGCAGAGTATTGAAATGTTCTATAATCGCAAACACATAAATGCATGAAATGAAACAGGAACAGGCGGCATAATTGGCAAACCAAGTGTCCGCCATCTGTTCAGCACCTCACTACGTCTAATTAAAAAACTGATAATGGCAAAAAATTGGTTTTGGGTCTAAAAACACCAAGGCCGATGATGGGAGTTGAACCCATAACCTCAGCTTTACGAAAGCTGTGCTCTGCCATTGAGCTACATCGGCGATAGGGACAATATAAGCATTTACAAGATAATTGTAAAGATAAATGCTTGCAAAACCGTTGTGACCTTGGTATAAACTTTGGTTCAGAATTTGAACCAATTTTATAATGGAGATTAGTATGACTGCCAAGCCAAATGCGATTGTAGCCCAGTCTGGCGGGCCTACGGCTGTGATCAATTCCAGTGCCTGCGGAGTGATTCAGGAAGCGATTAAATCGAACAAAATTAACAGAGTTTTCGGAGCCACAAATGGCATCCTCGGCGTTCTGAAAGAAGATTTGTTTGATATTACCTCCGAAAATGCCAAAACTATCGAAGCATTGAAAAGGACGCCCGCCGCGGCAATCGGCACCTGCAGGTATAAGCTTAAATCGCTTGACGAATCCAGGGCCGACTACGAGCGAATACTTGAGGTTTTCAAGGCTCACGATATTCATTATTTCTTCTACATTGGCGGCAATGATTCAATGGATACCTGCGATAAGGTCAATAAGCTTGCCGCTCAGACGGGTTATGACCTTGTATGTATGGGTGTTCCGAAAACGATCGACAACGACCTGGCCTGTACTGACCATTGTCCCGGCTACGGCAGTGTGGCAAAGTATGTGGCCGCCTGTGCGATGACGGCGGGCAGAGATACCGAGGCCTCTTACACAACGGATACCTGCACAATACTTGAGGTTATGGGCAGAAATGCCGGCTGGATCGCCGCGGCGACCGGAATGGCACATCAAGTTGGCCAGGATGCACCGCACCTTATATATCTGCCGGAAGCGGTCTTTTCTTTTGATAAGCTCGTTACCGATGTCAAAGAAGTGGTTAAAGAATTCAGCAGGGTATTTATTGTTGCCGGCGAAGGGCTAAAAGACGAAAAGGGCGAATATATTACCGCTGATAGCGGCCAATTTGGCAAAGACAGCTTCGGACACGCCCAACTTGGCGGAGTTGCGGAGATGTTGAAGGCTGTTATCGAAAAAGAGGTTGGTATAAAAGCCAGATTTAATAAACTCGGCACCAATCAGCGTAACGCGATGTATTTTGCATCACTTACCGATGTGAATGAGGCATATATGTGCGGCCAGATGGCTGTTAAAAATGCGATGTCAGGGGTTAACGGCAAGATGGTAACACTCGTCAGAGAAGATGGCAATGAGTATAAATGTACTACCGGTCTGGCGGAGTTGAGCGATGTCGCCAATGGTGAAAAGAAGTTGCCGGCAGAGTTTATCAATGACTCAGGCAACGGAATTACCGAGGCGATGAAGAATTACGTTCGTCCGCTGCTGCAGGGCGAGGCGCCGATAACTGTTGGAGAGGATGGTTTGCCGGTGTTTATGAGATTTGAACGCAAGCCTTTAGAGAAAAAATTAGCAAAATATATGTAAAAAACAAAGGAATAATGAATGACTGACGTAGCAAGAGCATTGAGAGAATTGGAGCCGAGCAACGAATATTTGGTCGCGATTGATTCAGATGGATGTGCCTTTGATTCGATGGGTATCAAACAGAGAGAGTGTTTCTGTCCGTGGCTGATTGGCTATTTTAATCTTCAGCCGGTAGCTCAGGCTGCAAGAGAATGTAAGGATTTCGCTGACCTGTTTAGCAAAACTCGCGGCGCAAATCGGCACAAAACAGCAGTGAGGATTATTAGCGAACTGTTGCCAGGGCATCCTAAAGTTAAGGAAAGCGGTTTTGATGTTCCGAAATTTGAATACTACTGCAAATGGGTCAATGACCCGAATAGTCTTTTGAGTAATGAGGGACTTCAAAAGGCGATTGACGGTAGCTCGGACCAGAAAGAAAAGGAAGAGCTTCAGCATGTTCTCGCCTGGAGCCATAAGGTCAATGAAACTGTTACTGCGATCGTTAAAGACCTGCCGCCTTTTAAATATGTCAGCGAAAACCTGGAAAAAATCGTTCAAAAAGCGGACGTCATCGTCTGTTCCGCCACGCCTAGCGAGGCGCTGGAACGTGAGTGGGCCGAGCACGATATCGCAAAATATACAAAGGTGATCGCCGGCCAGGAGATGGGTACCAAGAAAGAGCATCTGGAAATTGTAAGTAACAGCAAATATGACAGGAATAAAATAATTATGCTCGGTGATGCACCCGGCGACATGAAGGCTGCAAAAGCTAATGACGTGCTTTTCTACGCAATTAACCCTGGAGCCGAAGTCCAGTCATGGAAAAGGTTCCACGATGAAGCTTTTGATAAATTTATGAACGGCCAATACACGGGCGAATATGAGGATAAAGTTATAGCTGAATTTGAAGGATACCTGCCGGAAAATCCACCCTGGCAGAAATAGAAACTATGCTGTATTACAAACGCGGAAACCAAAAGGATAATTTGAGTGCCGAGAACCTCAGAGATGGTTTGTATTCTGCACTTGAAAAAATAGGTAAGCGTAAAAAAATCCTCGTCATACCGCCTGACATCACCCGTTTTCACTCGCGGGCAGGCGAGTTGACATTCATGGCGTGGGAATATTATCGCGGCAGGCTCACGGATATTCTGCCGGCCCTGGGAACGCATTTTCCGATGACCGAGCCGGAAATTAAAAAAATGTATAGCAAAACACCCCTTGACCTTTTTCGCAAACATGACTGGCGAAAAGGACTGGTTACGCTGGGCCAGGTTCCCGCCGAATTTCTAAAAGAGGTGAGCCGTGGCAAAGTGGATTATAGCTGGCCTGCGCAGGTGGACAAACTGCTGGTCGAGGGTGGCTATGATTTGATTCTTTCCATCGGGCAGGTCGTCCCGCACGAGGTGGTGGGAATGGCTAATTATAATAAAAATATTTTTGTCGGTACCGGTGGAGCCGAGGGAATTAACAAGAGCCATTTTCTCGGAGCCGCTTACGGCATGGAAAAAATAATGGGCAGAGCCGACACCCCGGTAAGGCAGGTCTTGAACTACGCCTCTGACAATTTCGCCACCCATCTGCCGATCGTGTATGTGCAGACGGTTATCGCAGCCTCGAATACAGGCCAATTACAGACAAAAGGCCTGTTCATCGGTGACGATATCGAATGTTTCAATCTGGCCTCTGAGTTGTCGCTGAAGGTCAATTTCACGATGCTGGACGAACCATTGCAAAAAACAGTTGTCTATCTCGACCCGTCGGAGTATAAAAGTACTTGGTTGGGCAATAAGAGCATTTACCGTACGCGAATGGCCATGGCCGACGGTGGAGAGTTGGTCGTTCTGGCTCCGGGACTCAGCGAGTTCGGAGAAGACAAGGAAATTGACAGATTAGTAAGAAAATATGGTTACGTAGGTACTGAACGCATCCTTGAGTTGGTTGAAGAAAACGACGACCTCAAAAATAATCTCAGTGCCGCGGCACATTTGATTCATGGCTCGTCGGAAGGGCGATTCAAAATTACATACTGCCCCGGAAAAGTTACAAAGGAAGAAATTGAGTCGGTGAACTTTGAATATGCCGACCTTGAAGATATGATGAAACGTTACGACCCGAAAAAGCTCAAAGATGGGTTTAATGCCCTGGGCGATGGCGAAGAAATATATTTCGTTTCCAATCCCGGCCTGGGCCTGTGGTCGTTCAAAGATAGATTTGATAAATAATAATTTTATAAGGAGTAAAAGTAAAATGTCACAAGCAGATATTGGTGTTGTCGGTCTTGCCGTGATGGGCGAGAATCTCATTTTGAATATGGAGAGCAAAGGCTTTACCGTAGCATGTTTTAATCGAACGGTTTCCAAGGTGGATGATTTTGTTAACGGCAGAGCCAAGGGTAAGAACATAATCGGCTGCCATTCAGTTGAAGAATTTGTCAAGGCATTGAAGGCTCCGGCCAAGGTGATGATCATGGTAAAAGCCGGCAAGCCCGTAGATGCTTTTATCGATCAGGTTCTTCCTCTCTTAAAAGATGGGGATATTATTATTGATGGCGGCAACAGCCATTTTCCAGATACCATAAGACGTTTTGAAAAAGCCGAAGCGGCAGGCAAACTATATATTGGTACCGGCGTTTCTGGTGGCGAAGAGGGTGCGTTGCTTGGACCGTCGATTATGCCAGGCGGTTCATCCGCTGCGTGGCCTCAAGTAAAACCAATTTTCCAGAAAATCTCCGCTCAAACCGACAAAGGCGAACCTTGTTGCGAATGGGTTGGCGAAAATGGGGCAGGCCATTTTGTAAAGATGGTGCACAACGGCATCGAGTATGGCGATATGCAGATGATCTGTGAGACATACCAGATGATGAGCAAGGGCCTGGGCATGACAAATGACGAAATGCACAAGG
>CAZOPG010000170.1:0-5147 GCA_964581585.1 uncultured Planctomycetaceae bacterium
GTCCACGATCAGTTTAATCGCATCTTCGGGAAATTCTCCCACCGCTGGGATATTCAGATACCTCTTACTGCAGTCGAAATTGCGAGCATCCGAGACTCTTCGAACAACCCTGTCAGTTTCTCGGACTACCCAATCACTGCCTGGTTTCTCCTGTCCTCTGATGCTGTCGACTGCGATCCAGCCGCCAAGCAATATCGCCTTATCGACTATCTCGATCCGCGCCGCTTTGCTCTGTAACTGTCTGACGTCAAAACAACAAGTTTCAAAATTTTCGCCCTTAGGCGTGGCTTGTCGAACGGCCCTTCCATCAATCACCAGATTTACTGCCAATGCTCCGGCTCGTGGCTCTTTTTCACCGGCTAAAACAAAGCAAATGTAATCGTCATGGACAACGAATGATTTCGATACCAAAGTTCCTGTTGCCTTGTCCAGTTTCTCCGGATGATAAGAATTGGCAAAAGCCTTTCCATCAAAGCCGGCAAGTTCCGGCTGACGATACAAATCAGGCGTATTCTTCCAGTTGTCCCTTAGTACTCTTTCCATCGAACCAGTTATATCAGATTCGGGCACAACCGCACCGGCCGTCGGTCCCCGCTCAAAGGCTTCCCCCTCGACCGTCCAGTTCTTCCAGTTCCCAGCCTCAAAATTACTGTTCTCAAATAGAGGTTCAGAAGCAGCCACGCTGGTCATCGTCGTCAACAATATCACCACTGTAATCAGCTTTAAACCAATAGCTCTATTGCGCTGTCTCCATCGCCAACAATAAGGATACGAAGTAATGTGAACCACCTCAAATTTTCTCCTGCACTTCTATTTACTTGGATTTCCCGGATACAATGCATATACCTGCTCAACTGCACAGTTGAACATCTTTTCCGATAGAATATCATATCTGTCCTTGAAACTCAAACCTTATGCTTGCTTAAGACAAACTGATGAGGCTGATCATTCGATGATGGAAATAGTCTTGCGTTAGAGGAAATCCTTAATGACAAGTAACGGAAAAAATACAATCAGCCACGTGACATAGAAAGTACGCGTTTACCTCTGATTTTATTTTTATAACTTTCCCTGTCTTATTACATCGGGCTCTTGTTATCCTTCTTCCGCTTGCATCTGTTGCACCATGCTGCCGCTGTCGTAGATCTCCCAGGCTTCGGCCAACTTACCGTCGGTGATCCGGAAAGTGCTGATGGCGGATAGGCGGATGGAGTTGCCTAGAGGTGCGATCCCCGCACCGTCACCAGTATGACGAGCGCAGAAGACGAAGTGACAATCCACCTTGTCACCTTCAGCCAGCAGAAAATCGATTTCGATTCGTCCATCGCTGAAAATGCTTCCCATAAACTCCGTGAAAAACTTTCTCACGCCCACCGGTCCAGAAGGCATTCCGGGCGGGAAATGGTGATCCACGAACGTGGGGGCTACGATCTCTTCGATCCCCGACATATCCCCCATTACTTCCTGGTAGTAACGACGCACAAGTGCTTTGTATTCTTCCAACATGATCAGGCTCCAACTAAAAAAGTATTTAGTAATCTCCCTGACTTTCTCAGTTCGCTCGCGGCCCCTCAAGCGAAGATACCGCCGAGTGTTTGTCGAACGAAACCAAATGCCAGGGACAGTAAATTTAATTTACAAAGACAGAAAAGAATATACCCCCCGAAAGCAGGAAGGTCAAGGGGGAAAAAGCAGATTAGTGGCATAATAAGTTTTTTTAAATTAAAGGTGTCCGGTACCTTTTTCTCTTGACTTTTTGGTTTTGATGTATTATCTTTCATCGTTATGGGTCGTGCAAAAAGGATAACTTTGGGCGGATACGTTTATCACGTTCTCAATCGGGCTAACGGGCGTCTTCGCATATTTCGCAAGGATGGTGACTTCCTCGCATTCGAGCAGATTCTTGCCGAGGGAATCGCTCGCTATTCAATGCGTCTTTGCGGCTATTGCATCATGGGCAATCACTGGCACCTGCTGCTCTGGCCCGTCAACGATGGTGATTTATCAGACTTCATGCGGTGGATCACTCTCACTCACACACAGCGATTCCACGCTTCGCACGGAACGCTCGGCATAGGCCATCTCTACCAGGGACGCTACAAGAGTTTCCCGATTCAGGATGATGCTTACTACCTGACGGCCATGCGATATATCGAAGCCAATCCGCTGCGGGCAGGACTTGTAAAACGTGCCGGCGATTGGCCCTGGTCAAGCCTGGCAGTGCGTAAGGGGATGGAGGCTCCGTTTGAATTAAGCGAAGGCCCCTTGAAGCTGCCGACGGACTGGGAAAGTCTGGTCAGCAGAGTACAAGAGCCCGAAAGGCTGGAGGAATTGGAAGTCAGCCTCAAGAGAGGCTCGCCTTTAGGCCAACCGGATTGGAAATCAAAGACCGCTGCCAAGATGAAACTGGAATCAACAATGAGACCAAGAGGAAGACCAAAAAAAAGTACCGGACACCTTTAATTCGCCTCGCAGGATTAACAGAACGTAAATTTTTCAGATTACTTACTGCCCAGAGCTATTAAAAAATTAAACGAACTTCCTTGTTGACATAATCAATTTCTACATCTTTGACAGCCGTTCCAGGTTCCACGTTTTCCAACCCACGTACTATTTGTCCAAGAATAGATAAATTTGCCAAAGAATCACACTGGTCAAGGTTGTTTATATCTCCCTGATCACCTCCAAGAATAATTGGTGTTTTATAACTTAGATGATGTAAACATCTCTTCTTGTTTCCTGGGACAGCAAAAAACGCTTCAGCTAACTCCTTTTCTTTAGAACACATAGCATCACTGTCCGCAATAATATCTTCTAAAAAACCTTTAAAATTGTCTGCCATAAAATATGTCTTACCATCATCTGGATCCAACGTATAAACAGCATTTTTCCTTCCACCTCTTTTAAAAAAATATTGCCCCCCGAAAATATCTTCGACAAACACAAAGCAGGCATCATCAAGATGGAAAAAAGTTTTCCAATGTTTGTTTCGATTCCATTCGATAACATTGTGCTGAATTGGACCAACAAGGCCAAAAAAGTGAAAAAAGTCATCGCAAGTGTTTCCTTCATTGCACGTTGCAAGGAGAGCTCTATAGCCTTCGGGCAAGTCCGAAGGCAAATCATCGATTGAATACTTACAGCAAGAACTAGTATCCTCAAGACCTTCTGTTTCTAATGGTATTTCTTTTAATTCCATAATTCCAAGTAAGTAACTTCTTAATCAAGACAAGGTAACACATGTTTATATTAGAAGCAATTATCTCACAATATTTAGCATGTTCAAGAAGAATTTCATTGGATACACAAAATATTCCAGTCTGACCATGATTATTATTAGCCCATAGCTTAATGTATTATTATAACATCATCTATCACATCCCCCGGTTGTAATCCCAATCGTTCACATTCAAGCTGTATCTGTTTACCAACACTTGTGTTAACAGAATCTTCAAGCATGCCCAAATTATGCATATTATTGGGATTTTCTAAAGCTCCTGAAACCTGCAAATCTATCCTATAAACTAGGGACAGTGGGGGTGTTGAAAAAGTCACCCATTTGCATCTTTGCCTTGATTTAGTCACTCGGCCGTCTCCCAAGTTAGTTTTCTTATTCGATTCGTTAAAAACATTCTCAAAACGATTATGTTTGCCACAATAGCCAATATATCCACCAAATAAGCAAAGAAATTATCGAATATACCGCCGGCATACGTCACCAGACGTTTGAGATTAATCACTGCAGCGGTCAGGTATGCCTGGATCGCAACATTAGCCAAACCACGGCGCACAGCTCTTCTTAGACCGTGCTGATTTTTCGCTTCGCCGTGCATGCCTTCAACCTGGTATCGATGTCGGCTGTACGTTTTCCTGAATTTCTTATCAGGTTCTCGGTGACGCCGCCGAGCTCTCAGCAGTGATTCATAACCAGGACTTATCTTTATCGTCCGTACTTTTGCAGATTCGCTGATGCAGCGTTTACGCAATAAGCAATATTTACAGTCTTTGTTTCTGGCTCGATAGATCGATCCATTTTCGTTATGAGAACCACAGGTTAATATTTTGCCACCGGGACATTTAACGATCTTATTTTTGGCGTCATACTTAAAAAGTCTTATTGGAAGACGTTTGGGATTGCTGTTTTCTTTCTGAGTCGGAATGATAGCATCGATATTTTTCTCTTCAAGGTGCTCATAATTTTTACCGTGTGCATAACCTGCATCAGCTGAAAGAGTTTTTATTTCCTTACCGATATTACTCTCGATACGTTCAATCTGATCGGCTAGTTGACTGCCTTCGCTATCCTGGCCGGTAGTGATATCGACATCAACGATAACGCCGCAAATATCATCAACGGCACCGTGCTGCTTGTAGAATGGCTCCATACGGTGTGTATGGCTGGATGTTGTCATCGTCGCATCAGGGTCGGTTGTGCTGCGTTTCTTAGGTCTAGGCTGTTTTTTAGATGGTCTGCCCGGACCTTTAGGCTTGTTGTTATCTGATGCATTTTCTTTCACAACGGTTTCGGCGTGATCGGTCGTCAAACTTTCCCAACTGACATCGGCACGAATAAGCGTTGCGTCAACATGAACCGTTTCGCCGGTGACCAGATTGGCGTCAATACAGCTTTGGACTGTTTTTAAGAATATCTTCTTGAAGCGTTCAACTCCCCAACGCTGGCGAATCTTTGTAAGAGAGCTGTGGTCGGGAAGCTTTTCGTCCAACCGGTAACCGGCAAACCAGCGAATAGCAATATTAACTTGTGCTTCTCGCATGAGCTTACGGTCATGGACAACGCCTTGAAAGAAACCGGCAAGCATAAGCCGAACCGCAGCTTCAGGGTCAATGCCTGGCCTGCCGTTAGTTTGACAATAGAGATCGGCCACTTCTTTACGAAGCCACGACAGATCGAGAACCTTGTCAACTCGCTTTAAGATATGATCATCGGGAACGAGCGAAGATAGCGTCCCTGCCACGAACAAGTCTTCCTGCCAACGATTTTGAGTACCTAACATTATCGTGTCTCCATCCTTGAAAACGATTAACAATGATGGTAGAATTATACAGGATTAAAGAGACTTTTTCAACACCCCCACAGTCACCTATTTTCTAAAGACGCAGCAACATTGCAGTATTCTTCGCTCACC
>CAZOPG010000171.1:0-5133 GCA_964581585.1 uncultured Planctomycetaceae bacterium
TCAATATTGCCGGGGTTAAATTGACCGACCAAGAAATCCGTAACGCGGTTTATACCGGGCCGTGGCTCTCGGACGCTAAATTAAAATTTAGTAAAACAAATTGTGTAGCATATTTATTGGCACACGATGGCGGACAATTAGTTAGTGGTACGCCAATACGGCAGGAGTACTTAGAAACCGCGCTTTCGTGGATAAATGACGGCAAAATAGAAAATTATATGGCCCAGCATCAGCATGTAAAAAATGCTGACGAATTGTGGCAATACTTTCAAGATGTTATCGCATGGGTCAGAAAGACGTTTACGAAATACCGCAAGGAAATGAAAGATGTTGCCTGGGGTAAACTTTATAATGAAAACAAGGACAGGAATTTTGACTCAAAGAAACTTGAAAAAGAAATTGCTAAACTTATGGAAGATGAGGATGTTACGAATAAAAAGGGCATTTACTCGTATATTCTAACTGGAGAAGTAAAACATTTGAATATCCGAGCTTTTAAACCCAATCAAAAAAGAGAAGCATACGAAAGACAAAAAGGTATTTGCCCAAAATGTAATAAGCATTTTGAAATAGAAGAGATGGAAGCCGACCATATCACGCCCTGGCACGAGGGTGGAAAAACAACGGCAGAAAATTGCCAAATGTTATGCAAAGACGACAACAGAAGAAAATCGGGAAAATAAAAAATTGCGGATTTCAGAATTGGCCGAAGTTGTCCTTCCGCATTTGATGCGGAATCCAGAAAAAAAACATGGATTCCTGCTTTCGCAGGAATGACAGTGGGAAAGATTGCAGATTTTAGATTTAAGAGGAGCCCTCAGGCAGGCCTGAGGGCTAATGGAAACCTGTTTTGATAGATTTCTCCGTTTCAGTCGAAATGACGGAGAACAGGAACCCTGCCAAGGTATTGGCAGGGCTAAATGGTTACAAGTTTTATGACCCCCAACATAAAGTTGGGGGCTAACTAACCCGCTGTGCAACGGCGGGTTAAACATTGTTGTTGGCGGTTGAGATTGCCGCGGTGCCTTTAGGCACATAAATATTTCCTCGCAATGACAGGAGGGATGATAACAGATTTTAGATTTGAGAGGAACCCCCAGAATAAATCTGAGGGTTAATGGAAACCTGTTTTGATAGATTTCTCCGTTTCAGTCGAAATGACGAATAATATGGATACCCGCCTGCGCGGGTATGACAGGGGGATGATAACAGATTTAAAATTGGGGATTTGAGAAGGGGTTGGGGAATTTCATTTTTATCTTGACTAAAGGGAAAAGTTTGGTAAATGAAAGGATTCGTTTACAAAATAAACCGCTGGAATTTTAGATGAAGGAAATTTTTAGATGAGTAAAATGACGAGTATCGAACGTGTACAGAATACGCTGGAACATAAGCCGGTTGACCATATAGCTTTTACGATTACTCCCTGGACACAAACACTTGATAGATGGGTGTCTGAGGGACATTTTAAGGAAAATGACGACTATATTGAGCATTTCGGCTTAGATATCAATACTGCCGGCTGGCTCAATGGCGTGGCTAATCTTGATCATGAAGATGTTATACTTGAAGAGACGGATGAGACGATTTTGAAATTAGACGGCAACGGGGCCAAGCTTCGCGGTCATAAGTTGCATGATGCTACGCCTGAACATGTCGATTTTACCGTTAAGGATTATGCTGGCTACCAGGAGCATATAAAGCCATTAATTACAAAAATCGACCGCCGGAGGATACCTTTTGAAGATTATCGTGAAAGGCGAAAACGTGCTGCTGATAATCAGCGGTTCTTCTGCTGGGCAGGTGTGGCTCCGTTCGAACAGATGCATCCGGTTTGCGGGCATGAGTATATGCTGATGGGAATGGCTCTTGAGCCGGAATGGATAAAAGATATGGCGATGAGTTACGCTGATTTAACGATAAATCATTTGGAAATACTATTTGCTGAAGAAGGCAGGCCGGACGGTTTTTATTTCTATGAGGATCTGGGCTTCAAGTTTAAGCCTTTTATGTCGCCGGCAATGTACAAGGAACTTATTTTTCCAAGTCATAAAAGACTTTTTGATTTCGCTCATTCTCTTGGATGTAAAATTATTATGCATTCGTGCGGTTTTGTTGAGCCCCTGCTGCCGAGCCTTATTGAGGCGGGGCTGGATTGCCTGCAGGCGATGGAAGTCAAGGCTGGGATGGATCTGCCACATCTGTTTGAGAAATTCGGCGATGATTTGGCCTTCTTCGGAGGGATAGACGCACGGGTGTTAATCAGTAATGATAAAGCTCAGATCGATGCTGAATTGATTAAGAAGATTCCGCCTGTGGTTGATAACGGCGGAGCGTATATTCTGCATTCGGACCATTCCGAGCCGCCTGAAGTCGATTATGAGACGATTCAGTACTTCATAAAGCGCGGTATAGAAATTGCTGCCGGGAAACGCTGAGATAGTAAACAGCACAGTTTGCAGCGAATTTCGACACAAATGCGAATCTTGTGGAAACGCCAGAGCAAAACTGGTACAATCCTTAAAATTTTTTAGAGATGGAGTTATTGTCTATGAAACCAACTTTGCTTATTATCGCTGCGGGTATGGGCAGCCGGTATGGAGGGCTGAAACAGATTGACCCGGTTGGGCCGAACGGCGAAATTATTATCGATTATTCTATTTATGATGCGATCGAGGCGGGTTTTGAAAAAATTGTCTTTGTCATTCGCCATTTCTTTGAGGACGCTTTCCGCGAGAGGATCGGCGATAGAATCTCTAAGCTAATTGAGACCGATTATGCTTTTCAGGAGATGGATCTTTGTCTGGGTGATTTCAAACCTTCCGCTGACCGTCAAAAACCCTGGGGGACGGGGCACGCAATTCTGGTGGCTGAAGACGTTGTCGATCAGCCGTTCGCGGTTATCAACGCTGATGACTATTATGGGCCTAATTCGTTTAGAGTGATCAAAGAACACCTGAGCCGAACGGATAACGGTGGCGAAAATGATTATTCTATGGTCGGATACATTTTGCGAAATACACTTTCGGAATATGGAACGGTTGCACGCGGGATATGCGAAGTTGATGGGCAGATGTTTATGGAAAAGGTTACCGAGACTCTGGGGATAGGGAAATATAATGACGCTGCTGAATTTACCGAAGAAGATGGGACTGTTCGTCATCTTACCGGCGACGAAACGGTTTCGATGAATTTCTGGGGATTTAAGCCATCTGTCTTTGGGCATTTGCAAAGGCTGTTCGATGAGTTTCTTGCCGAGTACGGAGGCGAGTTGAAAAAAGAATTTTATATTCCCACCGTGGTTGATACTTTGGTCGAAACCGGTCAGGCAAAAGTTAAGGTTCTCCACACCGACGATGAGTGGTTCGGCGTTACTTATAAAGAAGATAAACCAAGAGCGATTGCAAGTATCAATAAACTGATCGAGCAGGGACGATATCCCAAAAAACTGTGGAAATGATGATGGACAAAATTAAACAGATTGCCGAGCAATTTCAGATAGAGGGCACTCTCGTTGAGGCAAAACCTTTCGGGACCGGGCATATCAATGAAACATACAAGCTGAGTTACGATTGTAGCGGCACGAAATTTTCCGCAGTTCTGCAACGCATTAACCACTATGTTTTCAAAGACCCGCCAGCAATGATGGAAAACATTGCGCGAGTTACAACGCATATACGAAATAAACTAATCGCAACCGGCGTGGATGATATCGACCGACGCGTTCTGGCCGTCATCAATACCGCTGAGAGCAAGGCATACTATCAGGATGAGCAGGGGAATTTCTGGCGAGTTTATCTTTTCGTTGATAATGGAAAAACCTACGACTTTCTACAAAACAGCGAGCAAGCTTATACGTCCGCCAAAATGTTTGGGCAGTTCTCAAGTCAGCTTATTGACCTGCCTGGTAAACCTTTGCATTCGACAATTGTTGGTTTTCATGACGGGAAAAAGTATCTTAACGCCTTTGAGCAAACTCTTCAGGCTGACCCGTGCAACCTGGCGGTCGGAGTAAAACCTGAAATTGATTTTGTACTTGAGCATAATTCGATATTTAATGTTTTGACGCCGCTTATAGAACGGGGTCAGATTCCTGTTCGGATAACACATAATGATACGAAAATTAATAATATAATTTTCGATGCCAAGACCGATGAGGCCCTATGCGTTATCGATCTTGATACTGTTATGCCGGACATAATTCTTAACGATTTTGGGGATATGGTAAGAACCGCTACGTGTGGTGCTGACGAGGATGAAACCGACCTTTCAAAAGTTTCGATGCAGATAAACGTCTTTGAAAAACTCGCTCAAGGTTTTCTTGATGGAACGGCAGGATTTTTGAAGCCGATGGAAAAACAATATCTGACCTTTGCAGGGAAGTTGATTACGTTCGAACAAAGCATTCGTTTTCTAAATGACTATTTAGCAGGTGATGTGTATTATAAAACTTCTCGGCCGAAGCATAATTTAGACCGATGCCGAACTCAAATTAAACTGGTACGGTCGATTATTGCCCAGCAGGACATGATGGATGCGATTATTAAAAAAATGTCCTAATCTCCGCTTACTATCGAAAGCTCTCCGGCAAACGTTGGCATGTCCTGTTCGGCCGGCTTGAATGGCAGAACTTCGGCAAACTGAAAAGCAACCCTTCGAATATGCGGGCTTATCTCTTCCACATGGCTAATGGTGCCTGTGCGGATATAGCTTTCAATGTCAAATGATTCGTCCAGGCTGTATCGTGGAACGCTGAAGCGGGTGGTAATATTCTGGCCTGGATATGGACACTTGTCCGCATAACAGGTGAAAGCGGCTCCCTGACTAGTTATGTCGAACATCTGCCCCTGTGAAAGCTCCTCGCTGAAGTTTTCTGCAAACCATACCGGCCAGTGGTAACGCAGCCTTTTTTCTTTCCTCTGCTCTGCTACTTCGTACATTGCTAACCTCTAATGAGTTATTATTGAATTTGCTGTCTCCACATGAATCGGCAATTTTTACGGAGCACTTAACCAAAGCTTTGACAAATAGGGATGTCAGCGGCACTAGAGCAATTTAAGTTTTCATGTACCGTTTTCCGATATAGTATGCATGAAAACATATCCATTAGAACTAAGACGGCGGGTTATCAAA
>CAZOPG010000172.1:0-5126 GCA_964581585.1 uncultured Planctomycetaceae bacterium
TTTTCCTTTACCGCCTCAAAATCGACATCACCGGCCAACCGATAGCCTCTTTTCTTTGTGGCATCTTCAACACGGTTGACGCCAACATCAATTACAACGGCACCGTCTTTGACCATGTCAGTGGTAATAGTGTTCGGCCTACCGGCTGCGGCGATAATTATATCTGCTCTTGCAACTTCTTCAGCCAGATTTTTTGTTCGAGTATGACAAACGGTAACAGTAGCATTGCCGGTTGGGCTTTTTTGTATGAGCATATTGGCCAGCGGCTTTCCAACAATATTGCTGCGGCCTACAATAACCACCTTAGCTCCTTCGAGTTTTACATTATTGCGGAGCAGTAATTGAACTACGCCGTGCGGTGTGCAGGGAAGAAATGCTTTTTCGCCAACAACCATCTTGCCGACATTGACAGGATGAAAACCATCAACATCTTTATTCGGATCAATTGCCAACAGTACTTCCGCTTCGTTCAAGCCTTTGGGCAGGGGCAATTGAACCAAGATACCATTAATTTTCGGGTCCTTGTTCATCTTCTGCACAAGTTCCATTAGCTCTTCCTGAGAAGTATCTATGCTGAGGCGGTTATCATCGGAGTAAATGCCTATATCTTCGCAGGCACGCTCTTTTGCGGTAACGTATGATTGCGATGCGGGATCTTCGCCCACAAGGACAACGCCAAGGCCTGGTACTATGCCTTTTTTGGCCAGTTCGGCAACTTCTATCTTCAGTTCTGCTCGCATATCCGCTGCGACCTGTTTACCATCAATAATCTTTGCTGACATAAATTTTACTCCTTCACGTATTCTATAATTTTTTTCGGTTCGACTGCTGAGATTCCTCTGAATACTACACGCTCCGAATCGAACCCGGCTTTGGAGAGCATATCGTTAATACGATTTACTCCATTTCGTGCCCGGCTTGCCCCGGTTAAATACTGACAACTTTCGGGATGACAGGCGATTATCATTACTTTTTCAGCACCTTTTTCCAGTGCTGCCAGAATATCTCTTGAATCAACCTTACCGGCACACGGTACTTTAATAAGATTGATATTATCATCAGGTTTAAATCCTGTTGCCTCGGCGGCGGGCAGTGCTGAATTTTCACAGGCAAAGACAGTTACTTTCGGTTTTTCGACCAGCTTGGCCCTGGTTTCATCATCGCTGTATCGGGGTAACTGAATCGCACCGGCTGGACACTGAGCTGCGCAAGCTCCGCAACGCATACAGGAAAGCAAAGATACTTTTGCTGCTTCGCTTTCCTTGTCAATACTTATCGCACCATGTGGACAAACTCTTCGGCAGGTAAGGCAGAGCACGCATTTTTCAGTATCAACAATAGCGGCATCCTCAGCGATTTCAATCTCCGCTTTTGACAGCAGCAAAGCAATCTCGCCAGCTGTGGTCAGAGCATCTCCAGCGTCGCTGTTGCCGCGTGCATCACCTATTACAAAAATCCCTTTACAGTTTGTATTTGTCCCCAGCAGCCATACATTATCATATTGAAGTTCACCTGCCGGGCCTCTTCGCAATTGACGCAGCCCCTTTGTGAAACTTGAGCCGTTTGCGATATCAGCTGTTATCAGCAGGTCAAACTGTTTTGAAATCTCTGCTCCGAGAATTTCGTCATAGATATGGACAGTTACGCCGCCTTGCTGCTCAAGAATAACAGGTTTCGTATCGAATTTTGTGATTACCACTCCAGCTGCTCTGGCAGTTCTATAAAGATTTTCCAGGCCGGTAGCAGCGACCCGCGCGTGTTGACAATATATCTCGACTTCACTGCCGAAACGCTCGACGAGTGTCATCGCCGTCGAAAGCACTCGCTGCCATACGGCTCGCGTTTGCTGTTTGACCAAATCCAGCACGAAAGCTATCCTGTCTGGTACATTACTAATGTCAATCATTTCGGCAAGTTTATCGAGATCGACATAACAGTTTGGTTGGCTCAGTATTACGGCGCCTGAGGTAAAGTTTTTTTGTTTCCCATCGGATTTTACCAAAAGATGAAAGTTGCCGAACTCGCCGTCAACTGATTCGAGAACAGCAGAGGTCAAAACTTCGATATTTTTGTTGTTTTTTATTTGTCCTTCTAAATTGTTTTCCTGCGTGATAATCGTAACTTTATGCCCCAGCTTTGCCAGGGTAAGTGCCGACTGCATCGCGGCTGTATCGCCTCCGGCAACAGCTACGTTTCTGTTGATCTTAATCTTTTGTGTTTTTATTTCAGAGTTATTGGCCACTTATCTGTCCTCACTCATTATTGCTGCACAAACAGCTTTGGCCTGGGAGATGCTGCCGGCTATGTCTTTTGGCGATTCAATTGCGCCGGCGGCGTAAATTCCGGCGCGTTGCAAATCCGGCAGTGCTTCGGCGCCTTTGATACCAAAAAATCCCTGCGAGTCGATCGGCACAAGCAACTTGTCTGCAAGCTGCTTTCCGTCACGGCAGGGACGAATACCAACAGACAAAATCACAAGGTCGAAACTCTGCCTGCAAACATTTTCGTTCTGGCAGGTGTATTTTACCTCGACAGTGTCGTTTTCGGACTCGGTGATCTCATAAGGCCGAGATCGCACGAAAGTCATCTTGTCTTTGCATTCGTTGTAAAACTTATCGAAATTCTTACCGAAATTCTGGATGTCCATATAGAAGATAGTGATTTGCGAATCCTCCGCCTGATATTTCAACAGGCTGGCAATTCTCAGGGCATAAGAGCAGCAGACCGTCGAACAGTAGTTTACGTCTTCAATACGACGGTAAATCTCTTCGGTTCGTGAGCCGACACATTGTACAAAAGCAATTCGTTTCGGCCTCTGGCCGTCGGATGGGCGGGTAATCTGCTGATTTTGGGCCAATTGCTTTTCCGCTTCAATGCCGGTAATGACATTTTTTGCCAACCCATAACCATATAAATTGTTTTCAGCAGGGTCGTATTCTGTATAGCCCGCCGCTATTACAATATTGTCGATATCAATAGTGATAATGTTTTGATTTTTTAGATGAGCAATATACCGGCTTTTACCTTTGCCGTCTTCAAGTCTGTCTAATTCTGTTTCCGTGTAAATCTTGACATTTTCACAGGTTTGTACCTTGCGAAAAATTTCATCTGCTACACAGGCATTACAGCGAAGACACCTGTCAGTTGCTTTACAGCCCATATCGGCTGCATGTCCACCAATGGCTTTTTGACTTTCAATAAGATGTACTCGATACCCAGCCTGGGCAAGCTGCAATGCCGCTGTGGCTCCTGCAACTCCGGCACCGATAACCAATACACTCTTGTCAGTTCTTTCCATTGATAAAACCGCCCTTACTCTTCCGGGTTTTAAAACAAGCCCTGTACCTTTCCGGTATTTACATCGACATCAATCTGTCGATAAGCTGGATTGGAAGCGGTACCGGGCATCAGCTTAATTGCCCCTGCTACGGGCACAATAAATCCTGCACCCTTGTATACCATAATGTCGCGAATCGGAAGAGTCCAGTTCTTCGGCCGATTTTTAAGCTCAGGATCAGCAGAAAGACTCAGGTGAGTCTTTACCATGCAGGTTCCCAGCTTTTTCGATTCTGGATCGGCCTCAAAAGCCTTGGCTTTTTCCAACGCTCCATCGGTGTAACTTACATCGCTGGCTCCGTAAACTTCTTTCGCTATCAGCTCGATTCTTTTTCTCAAAGGTGTTTCAAGCTCATATAGAAATTTGAATTCATTCTTCTCTTCACAAGCCTGTATCACGGCCTCGGCCAGCTCAATTGCACCATCACCGCCCCTGAGCCAATGATCCGAAACGGCAGCTAAGGCACCGTTTTGCTCGGCAATTTTGCGAACAAGAGCAATCTCCGCTTTTGTGTCGGTATGGAAGCTGTTAACACAAACTACAGGGCGAACACCACTCTTTCTAACAGTTTCTATATGTGCAACGAGATTCTCACAACCTTTTTCCACCAATTCAAGGTTTTCTCTGATGTATTCTTCGCTCAAAGGCATTCCAGGTTTTACAGCTGGCCCGCCGCCATGCATTTTCAAAGCGCGAATCGTCGCAACAATAACAACCGCATTGGGTTTGAGCCCGGACATTCGGCATTTCAGGTTCCAAAACTTCTCAAAGCCGATATCCGCACCGAATCCGCTTTCAGTAATATGATAATCGGCCAGCTTAGTTCCGATCATATCAGCGATAATCGAGCTTTGTCCAATTGCGATATTCGCGAACGGCCCGGCATGAACAAAAACGGGTTGGCCTTCAATGGTCTGCATCAGCGTTGGGTTAATCGCATCAACCATCCATGCCGTCATTGCGCCGTCAACCTCAAGGTCGGCGGTTGTAACTTCATTACCCTTTTTATCGTATGCAACGACAATTTTAGCCATTCGCTGTCGCATATCTTTTAAGTCTTTCGAAATTGCCAGGATGGCCATGACCTCACTGGAAACTGAAATCGCAAAGCCGGAATCCATCTCAAATCCGTCCATTTTTCCGCCTTTGCCGATAGTGATATTTCTCAGCGACTGGGCACAAAAGTCCATTATCCATTTCATCTGCACCCGTGCCGGGTCGATGTCTAGCCTTTTAAGATTGCTTTTGGCCAGGCGTGCGTCGTCATAGTTGTTTTCATGCTGCATTCTTGACGTAAGTGCGACCATCGCAAGATTATGCGCATTTGTGATGGAATCAATGTCGCCAGTAAGTCGAATGGAAAAGGGGGTAAGCGGAATACACTGAGCCAGTCCACCTCCTGCTGCTGAGCCTTTGATATTGAAAGTAGGGCCACCACTCGGCTGACGTATCGCGCCCACTACACTTTTGTTAATTTTGCCCAGGCCTTGCACAAGTCCCATTGACGTCGTTGTTTTGCCCTCGCCAAGAGGAGTTGGCGTGATGGCGGTTACATCGACGTATTTTGCGGTAGGGTTGTTGCCGTGGCGCTGGAGGGCGCGAAGGTAGTCAACTTTTGCCAATCCTCGCCCCATCGGAATCAGTTCGTCTTTTTTCAGACCCAATCCTTCTGCTATTTCTTCTATGGATTTGGCCTGTTTTTCAGCGGCTTCGGCAATCTGCCAGTCAGCCATTTTGGTTGCGTCGAGTTTCAAAGGTTTTCTCCTTAACTTTGATATACTAAAGCATT
>CAZOPG010000173.1:0-5118 GCA_964581585.1 uncultured Planctomycetaceae bacterium
CTCGATGAGGAAGAGTTGGCTTCACTGAGGGAGCAAACCAATCTGTTCGGCGACCTTGGTTTGGATTCAGTGGCGATACTGCAATTAGTGTTAGGGGTTGAGAAGGAATTTGACATTACAATAAAGGACCACGAGATGGATTCGGAGGTGTTTTCGAAAATGGCAAATCTGATTGATATTATAGAAAGTAAACTCAATGAGACTAATTGACTTACTAAAACAAAGTGGCGACAAATACCCTGATAGGATTGCGGTAAAAGACGAAATCTGTGAAATGACTTATCCCCAGCTTCTATCAAATGCCCAACGACTAAGCGACTATCTTAAATCAGCCGGATGCTGTCCTGGTGTTAAGGTTGCGGTAGTCTTGCCAAATTCTGCTGTCTATTTTATAAGTTTTTTTGCTGTTTCTTCGGCGGGGGCGACAATTGTGCCAATGTCATCAAAAATGACGGCATACGAAGCTGCCGGATTTATCAGAAGGGCCGATGTCTCTGTAGTACTAACCGAGAGCAGCTTTGCAGACAAACTTAAAGAGCAATTAGGTACTAAGGAGCAGGTTACAATAGTAACCATAGAGCAGAATGCAGATTCTATCCTAAAAGTTGAGACATTCACATCCGGCCAACTCAGGGTAGATAGTGATAACAGTGATGTTGCCCTGATGGTTTATACATCGGGTACCACCGGTCAATCCAAGATAGTTATGCTCACCGATGGTCAACTGATATCAAATATGTTTGCCTACAGATCCGTTATGAATTTTACTTCGAACAATATTGTGTACTGTTCTTTGCCTTTACATCATATTTATTGTATATGTGCCCAGGTACTTACACACATAAGCCTTGGTGATATGTTCGTAGCGACGGACAAACCATTTTTTATTAAGGATTTTCTAAAGGCGGTAAAAATTCACGAGGTTACCATAACGGCCTTTGTGCCATATATGGCTATTTTGATGGCTGAATATCCTGCCCCGAATCAATTTGATATATCCAGCTTAAAATACGTTACTCTTTCAGGTGCAAAAACGCCTAAGCTTGTCTATCAAAGCTTAACGAAAACATTCAGCCATGTTAATTTTTTTAACACATACGGCATGAGCGAGGCTGGTTCGAGAATCTCCATAGCAGCTCCGAGGCCCGGAGAGTTTCCCATAGAAAGTGTGGGCAAGCCAATCCCAGGGGTTGAGATAAGGATTACAGATATAGATAGAAAAATTCTGTCGCCCGGCTGTACAGGCGAAGTTGAGGTTAAAGGAAGCGGCATCTTCAAAGGCTATTTCAGTCAGCGCAGGCTTACTAAAGAGACAATTGTGGACGGTTGGCTGCGAACCGGTGATCTTGGCAAATTGGACAGTTATGGCAATCTGTATCTGGTTGGAAGAAAAAAGGAGATAATTCTTTGCGGTGGTGAAAATATTTTTCCTGCTGAAATCGAAGAAACTCTTTTGGCTAGCGGCTCTGTAGCAGAGGCTGCTGCCATAGGAATACCCGACAGAAGGCTCGAAGAGGTGCCCTGTGCATTTGTGGTTTCAAACGATGCTACTTGCGGTGAAGCGGAGATCATAAAGTTTTGCCGTAAGAGATTAAGCAGCTTCAAAGTTCCCAGGAAAATCTTTTTCACAGACAAAATTCCCCGGCTTGGCACTTCCAAGATAGATAGAATACAATTGAAAGAAATTGCTCTTGATAAATTGAGGACGGATAGGTGAGATATATATACTGCCATCCATTATTTGATGAGCGAAAATGTGCGCATCGTTTCTCATATCAGCTAAGTAAGAGTTTCGAGAGAAATGATCTCCAACTGGAGCGATTTGACTATCATGGAACTGGTGAAAGTGATGGCAAGTTTTGTGATGTTACTATGGATAGCCTTCGGGCTGATGTTCTGGCAAAGATCAAGAGTGATAGCATCTGCCTTATCGGCACAAGGCTCGGCGCAAGCGTTGCCTTTGATTTATGTCGCCGGCGTGAATCTTCAGTCCATGCACTTGTCCTGATCGAGCCGGTAGTAAACGGGCAAAGCTATGCTGAATATCTCTTCAGGAAACAGCACTTGAAGGACATGATGACGGGCAATGGCAGTGAGTCGGTAGAGAAAAATAGATTCTTCAATCTAGAAGGCTATAAAACAGACAATGAATTAATCGGGCAGATCAGGCAGATTCATCTTGATACAGGTAGGATAAAAGCCGGCGGTGTTTTTCTTGTTCAGATATCTGCCTCTTCCAGAATAAATTCTGAATACCATCTACTTGCAGAACAGTTGCAAAAAAACCGGATAAAAGCCTCTGTTGAAATTTTTAATTTGCCTGTTTTCTGGGAGAGGGTGCCGGATGCAGATTATTCTGCTCTGACCGAAAAAATTGTGGAGTGGTGCAGATGAGCTGGATGGATTTTTTCTATAGCGGCCCAAACAGATTGTCGTATATATGCACGGTACCTGACCGCAGGGAAATAAAAGCAGCTCTGATCTTTGTGCATGCAGCGGATGGCAACAGGCTGGGGCCTCACAGGATGTTTGTTGAACTTGCGGACAGATTAAAATATTGCGATATCGCATCTGTTAGATTTGATATGAGAGGTTGCGGTGACAGTTCGGGAGAACCTGCTAGGGACGATATTAGCCCTGATATCGAAGATTTGATGAACGTTGTTGATTTTTTTGCATCGAGGTACAATCCGCAGAAAATCTTTCTCTTTGGTATAAGCCGGGGCGCACGTGTTATTCTTTCGACCCTTGCAGAGCATGGTCTGGGGGTTGATGGTGCTGTTTTATTGTCAACTCCTTTTTCCGGTTCAAAAGCCGCTGCCAAAAAGTTTTCCAATCGCTTAAAAGAATATCTATACAAATTTAAAGATCCCGAAAATCTCAAAAAGCTTTTTTCAGGAAAAGCGAACTTCAAACAGATAGCGAAGACACTGACCTTTGCTTTGAACTCTCAGAAAAGATATCGCAGAGGCAGCGATACATTTGTAACACGGTGCCCATTGTTTTTTATTTACGGCTCCAAAGATCCGATAGCCGCGGATTCAGCTATTCATTACAAAAGAATCTGCGAAAGATTCAATATATCATTTAAGACCGTAGAGATTGAAAATGCAAATCACAGCTTCTTTCATTACCGCTGGAAAGAGCAGATCATGGAAATCACTGAAAAATGGCTTATGGAAAACACTCGTAGAGAAAAAAATGGCAGCCCTTCTTGAAAAAATAAATCTTACACTTACTACCTATTACAAGGCCTTTCAGTTCATAAAAAGACAAGACGATCCAGGTCAGATAGCAGAGGTGCAGGGAAAAAAACTGCATAAGCTGATGAGCTATTGTTATGAAAATATAAAATATTATCGTGAGCTTTTCGATTTGGCCGGCATCAAGCCCAGGCATATCCGGACGGTTAAAGATATGTGCAGAATCCCTCTATTAACTAAGAAGGATTTACGCGAACGATTTTGGGACTTTCTGCCGAAAGAATTGCCGCCGTGTCGAGTGAGTCGAACTTCCGGAAGCACGGGGGTTCCTGTATGTATTCTTTCTGACAGAAGTTCTCGGCTGTTTAATTCTGCCTCTGTTATCCGGTGTCGAAAAGCATTGGGGATACCAGTTGTAGGTGGAGTTATACTGACTCCTCTTAAAACAGAAAATGACCCGGAGAAAGAAGCCCACTGGACCTTTCTGCAGGGAGTACATCGAACATATTACATCAACCCTTATATATACAACAGTGAATATGAAAAGATACAGTTAAAAAAATTAAGGAGGCCGGTTCTTATAGGAATAACTCCCGCTATAAGGGCCCTTGCATATAAAATTTGTGATGGTTTACTGCCAAGGCTCAAGCCAAAAGCGGTTTTGACGACGGGTGAATATTTGAGTCAGGAGGTAAGAGATTTGCTCGAATCTACGTTTGGAACAAAGGTTAGCGATATCTACGCCTGCAACGAGGCGGGAGATATTGCCTGGCAGTGCAAAAAGGGGCAGCTCTATCATATCAACGCTGACAACTGCATTGTAGAAATCCTCAAAGACGGCAAATGTGTAGAAAAAGGTCAAACCGGCGAAGTAGCGATAACCAATTTGAATCGTTACTCAATGCCGATCATCCGGTACAAAAACGGTGACCTCGCAAAGCTGGGCACTGAAGATTGTTCCTGCGGCTGCCGGTTGCCAATTATCTCTGAGATTATCGGCAGGACAGGTGAGGATATATTCTTACCTGACGGCGAGATTGTTCCCTGGAACCAGCTTAAAGGTTTTATGAATCATCCCGGCATCCGTCAGTTCCAGCTTATTCAAAATAAAGACCATTCGCTTGTAATCAAATTCATCGCTGAAAAAAATTCCGACATCGAACAGATCGAAAAACTCCTGACATACAGATTTTCCACCGCGATTGGCACCTCTATCCGTATTAAGTTTTTTGTCGTTGATACGATACCTCCCTCAGCCAGTGGCAAGAGCAAACTGGTTATCTCAAACATCCGCCCAAATAGCCGATCAATTATTTTTTAAAAAAACATATTTTTATGGAACATTTGAGCTTATTGATTCGTTCTGAGTAGCGTGGCGGACTTGTCGTCTCCGATTGCTTAGCATAACTGTAAAATTAAACAGGAGAATTAAAATGAGCAGAACAAGATTAGTAACAATCGTTAGCATTGTTAGTATTGTCGCGATAGTGACCGTCAGTGTTTCGCTGATTTCGGCAAAGGCAAAAGAAGGGCAGGGTGAGTTTGCCAATGTTAGTTGTCCTATTATGAGCTCACCTATCAATCCGGACAAGGTTGCCAAAAACCTTATACGCGACTACAAAGGCCAAAAAGTCGCATTCTGCTGTGGTGGATGCCCTGGGCAGTGGGATAAGCTCACAAATGCAGAGAAAGACACAAAGCTTGCCAGTGTGAAGCCGACGGGAAATCGTTCTGAAGGCAAACATTAATCGGTTGGATAGCTGATATTTGTGATATTTTGCCTCCTGGCTCTCCATTTTTGTATTGAAAGGTTGATAATAGCCGATTATTATATAGGATAGTGGGTGGTGCGTATGAGGTTTTGCGGCTGAGTCATTTTTTTTATCATAAGGTGAGATAAATGAAGAAAATTAAG
>CAZOPG010000174.1:0-5086 GCA_964581585.1 uncultured Planctomycetaceae bacterium
ATAGACAGCGGATGGGAGGAGGGCTTCCGCGGCCTTTGGATCACCCTCTTTCCACCGTTTCACTGCTTCTTCAAGGGCATCGTTCAGCAGTCGGTGGTTCTGTGCCAGGTCGGAGCGATAGGCATTCATGGTGTCGATGACCGCAACTCCTGCATCAATATTCCGGGTTACTTCTTTGTAAACAGGATCGTTTCCGGCTTGTTTGTCAATGACCTCGATTGATTTCACATGGTCTACAACTGTGGTTATCAAGTATTGAAAGTCATCAAGAGACTTTTTGTATATTGCTAGAAGGGTATCGGTGTATGAATCCAGTTGTGTGATAGTGGTCTTGCATTCATTTAGATTCTGAATATAACTGTTCAACCATTCTACCCAGTTGTTGTACGATCCATAGTCATCTATTATCTGATAGTTGTAATAAGACAATCGAATATCTGTCTGGCATTTTTGAGCATAGGTCGCCATTGCCTGCCATTGTTTTTGTACCGCATCGCGAGATGTTCCGACAATATCAAGGCTCGAATCACTAAGCGCTTTTGCTTTATCTGCCGAGTATTGCTCAATGATTAAGAAATTGCCAATTGTTTCCGCATTGTTAGCTTTAATGAGGACGTCATACTGAGACTGGGCGCTCTGGATGCTCATTGAAAAAAAACAGGTCATCAACGTGAACAATCCAATCATACGGCTCCGGCAGTGAAATGAATAAAAGTGGGCTACATTGTTTTTCATAAGATTTCCTTTTTTTTAGTTTTGCGTAAAATGTTTTGGTAAAAAATACGACATCCACCATCGTCGGATAATTCCCCAGTGAGAGCCGGTGTAAAGTATTTTTCCATTTGGCGACCAGTCGAGTTCGACCGCATGGGATAAGAAGTCATCCATAACGAGCAGTTTTTGACCGGTTGCCGCATCCCAGATACACACTTCACTGTTGCTTCCTCTTGTCCATTTTCCGTTCCCGCCCCCTGAGGCGGATGCAAGCATTTTTCCGTCGGGTGACCAGGCCACTGCGTTGACATATTTGCAGTTGATGGTTTGCATAGATTTCCCCGTCGAGGTGTTCCAGATGCGGATAGTTCCATTTTCGTACACAGCAGCCAGCACTTGTTGGCCATTGGGAATCCATGCCAAATATTCAACTGGGTTTGTTAAAGTTTTAGACCCTTCCAATCGATTGATTTCTTGTCGAGTGTGCATGTTCCATATTTGTATTTCTCCATAATCTGCAGAAGCCATTGTTTTGCTGTCCGGAGCCCAAGCCACCTTGCGCACAGCCGAGTGCCCCTTCATGTCAATGTAGGAAAAGGAATTAGAGGTGTTGAACAGGCGAATGACATCGTACTTATCAGTTCCACGACTTCCTCCGGATGTTGAGACCAGAGTCTTGCCATCGGGAGACCAAGCGACACAACGAACAGCCTCTTGATGATCGAGCTTGCGCACTTCGCTCCCTGTCGCTGGATCCCAAAGACGCACAGTTTTATCATCACTTCCAGTAACAAGGGTTTTGCCGTCTGGCGACCAGGCGACGTCGTTTACATTTTCGGTATGTCCCTCTATAACTTTTTCTAAGCTTGGCCAGGAGACGTCTACTGACCAGATACAGGCTTTGTTTTTTTTGGATGTCGCCAGTTTTTTTCCATCTGGAGAGAGCGCTAGGTGGGTTAACCAGCCGGCATACCCAATATTCTGGTTGGCGTCTCTGTAACGTTGAGCCGAATCCTGTCTGATTTGAGTCAACTCCTTTTCAATCTTTTCCAGGAGAGGCGTTGCTTCTTTGCCAATAAAAGGATTGTCTTTTATGTTTTTCAAAATGGCAATTGCTTCTGCAAGCTTGCCACGATTTTTTTTTCGGATAGCCAGGTCATATTGTCCCCGTGCTACCCGTAGAGGGCGATTCGAGAGGTAGTGTGGAACCCACCATCTTTTGGTTTCCAAGTTCGATCCGGTCACTAAGATTTTTCCATCGGGAGAAAAGGCCAAACTTAAGACGCCGTCGGCGTGCCCTTGAGTGTTGCTCAGACATGCAAGTTTACAGCCGGTTTGGGCGTCCCAAAATCGGATGGTTTTATCCTTGGAAATGGAAGCGATGGTGTTGCCGTCTGGTGACCAGGCGACGCCAGTTACTTCATTTTCGTGACCTTCCAGAAGATGCTTGCAGCTCAGGCTGTCGGCGGCGGCAACAAGATACGATATCCCTGGCTGCCTTTTCTGGGGAGTAGGCGACTGTGTGGGAACCGAAATATAGCAACTCCAAATGCGTAGCGTATAATCCTCAGATGCGGTCGCTAGTTGCTTGCCGTCGGGTGACCAGGATATGGCTGTGATTGCTTCAGGGTGTTCTACTTCGTAAAGTTTTCGTTCTTCGGTGGAAGCATCCCAGATTGCCAGGGCATTGCATCCCTGGGTGGCGATTTTGGTTCCATCGGGCGACCAGGCAGAAACTGTCGTTGCAAAATCGTGTTTAAGAGTGCGAATTTTCCGTCCGGTTGTCGTATCCCAGAGCTTTACATTATTACTATCATCCACCGTTGTGAGTGTGTTTCCATCGGGTGACCAAGCAACGGAATGGAGGAGCGATTTCGAGTCAATGCGGCGCAATTCCCGTCCGGTCTCCACAGACCAGATGCGGACGGAAAGATCATTCTTTGTAGGCTGGCTACCATTGATGTAGACCTGAATAGAAGAACCCGATGATACCGAAGCAATTTTGGTTCCATCTGGAGACCAAGCAAATCCTTGAATTGGACTTTCGTGTCCGTCAAAAGACTGAACTTCGTCAAAGGTTGCCGCGTCCCAAACTTGAATAGCTTCAAAGGTCTTGTTTCCCTGGGTGATATCAGTCAGTGAAGCCACGTATTGTCCTTCTGGCGACCAAGCAAGCAATTTAGATTTTTTCTTAACTGTTCGGGAGGGGGATTGATCGACCCATTTTGGAGGTAGTAGTTTTTCTAATTCAATAGCTTTATTTTTTACAAAATAGTCTTTGGTCAACTTGGTTGTCAGGGTTCGAGCCAGAGAATAATCGCCCGCTTCCAGAGCCTGTTGAGCTTTTTTCAGCTTGTCTAGCGATTTTTGCTGAACTTTTTTGACGCTGTCTTGGACGGCTTTGAGTTTTGCTTCGTAGACCTGAGTCTGTTGATCAATTTGCTCGTCCAGATCTGCGGGAGCCAAGCGAAGATTTTTTGGGTCTGCGGCTAAAACGGATTTGAGACGTGTGACGGTTTCGGTTTCACCTTCGGCCGCCGCCGCCAGGATCCTCGTGCATAGAATCTGAACAGATTGTTGTCGGCGTTCCCAATCCCCTTTCAACTGGGTGACTTCTTCAAGGCGGTTTTCGATCAATTCCTGAGTTGCCGGTTGCATTTCAAGCGCCAGTAGGCGTTGCCGAGCCGTTTCAAAATCATAGTCAAGAGCTGGAGCGAAGGCGGCTTTTATTTGTTGCAGTTGTTGTTTTTGCTGATATTGGGTGTACTTCCAGTTTACGAGGATTCCCAGTGCCACCAGAACAATAGCGACTCCAGCAATCATGGGCAATTTTGATTTTGAACGCCGAGAATTATCCGATGGGGCACGTTGGTGCGTAGAGTTTTGGGTGGCAACAGGAGGTGAAGGTTGCTCCGCCAGATCTTTTGAGGAAACCTCTGTTTGTTTAGGCAGTTGAGTGCCGCACTTGCTGCAGAAGGCATTTGCTGGCTCTTGTTCGGTGCCACAATTTGGGCAATACATATGATTCTCCTTTTTTCTATTCTACTGGTTTCTGAGTTGGTTAATAAACAATTGATGATGCTTTTGGAAGAAATTCACTTGGCTTGTACTTCTATGAGTCTTGCCTTTGAAGGTTAAGGTTCAAAATAGAAAAAAAGAAAAATCTTACTGAGTGGCCATTTCTATTCTCGTTGCAAGGGAACAAGTTTGATCTGCGGGACAACCGGAACAGAGCGAACCTGATTCATCTCCTTTTCAACTGCAAGCCGTTGTGCCGTCAATGCATCAATACGAGTATTAAGATGCTCAACTTGACCTAGTGCGCCAAGTTCATCTTTTGCTTGTTGATTGGCTGACTCCAGTTCCTGCTCTGTGGCAGCCAGCAGGTGGGTCATGTTTTTCAACTCCGCCATTGCCTGATTAGAGAGCGGGGTTGAAGATTCCCCAGCCGCACTTTTTTGGAGATTCTGAGCTGCCTTGATTTGAATTGACAGTTCCATGCGTTTTTCTTCCAGCAACCGGACGTGCCGCATGGTTTCAGTTTGATTGTCCGGGGGAAATATTCCACACTCCTGACGGAGAAGCGTCAGCTCTTGCCTGGAATCACTCAGCCGTTCTTCGAGGTTTTTAAGCGTGCGATGCAAGGCTTCCATTTTCTTGCTTATCAGCCGATGTGCGTCATTCCTCTGCATATCGTTCAGTTCCTCGCCCACAGCCTGAAAACATTCTTCGAAAGGAAATTCAAGCCGAAAATCTTCGCGCTCTGTACCAAAAGAACCCGACTTCAGAACAAACCACTTCTTTCCAGAGGGAGCAGGCGGCTGCTGAATATCCGGCTCCGCGGCAAACAAAGTCGCAGAGAATCCCTCAGGGAGTTTTAGAGCCTCGAGCGATTGCTGAGGAGTTAGCAATCCCTCGGTTTTCGATTCGGTGTTGTAGATCGGTTTGCCATCGTTTTTCGTATCGGCAATTGTCGCCGGTTTCAGAGGAGGTTGTTTTGGCGGAATCGCCTTCGAAGCTTGCTTACTCTCAACTTCTTGTGAGTGGCTAAAGGATGTCAAAAGCAGCGCGATGAAGCACGAAAGTTGAAAAATTAAAATTCGGGTCATGGATTCAATAATTTCGGGAAGCAAGTATCTCAAATTCGGCAGATGGTCCAACAATCACTCTCTGTGATTTTCACTTCTTCTTCGTCGGCATTGCCGCGTTTTTGATCTTGTAAGGACCACCAAATGCTTCGGACGTTTGGATTCCAAACCGAGCCCAAATCGGAAAGACAAATTCCTCTAGAAACTTGGCATTGTTTTTGAGCATGAGTACTGCGTTATCTGCTGAAACGGACTTCTTGCTTCCGTCAGACATGACCGTGCAG
>CAZOPG010000175.1:0-5047 GCA_964581585.1 uncultured Planctomycetaceae bacterium
CTGTTGGGCTATTTCTCGGAACTGCTGGTCAGAGAGGTTTTTTCTTCCAGCTCCTAACAAATAAAATTTATCATCGAGCAGTTGCCTTTGAAATATCTGCATAAGGCCTGGCAGAAGTTTCCTGGAGACCAAATCGCCAGATGCACCGAAAACAACCATCGCGGTTGGCGGCGCGATTGTCTCGGCGCAGACAATATCCTGATCAGCTATAAAAGGGGTAATTTTCAATCGGCTTGAACTCATCTTTGACTACTCCGCGTTCCAAACAACTGTTGAGTTTACCGTTACTTAGGCTAAACAGCGATTCCAAATCTAACATTGGCACCCCTGAGCAAATTTCACTGTTGCTTGTCCATTACAATCGTACTTCATATCTTAACGGCAGATAATCTTTGATTCAAAAGAGTGATGTGGCTCATCTCTTCTTTTATAATTGCCTCAACCTTATCTTTGCCGACTTTGACGGGCGCAAAATCTCTCAGGCCGAGATAAAAAACGATTGAATCTTTTTCGGCATTAATTGCTAATTTCAGAATTTCTTCTGTGCTCTCATTGCCTTTCAGCTGTTGACTCATATCCTCGTTAAGATTGAACACATGGCCGCCAGCCATTGCCTGTAAATACAATACAATCTCATTTTCAGGGTCAAAGGCCCTCAACTCACGAGCTTCATCAGAAAGTTGTTTTTTCATGTGGGCAAAAGTTTCCTCGTGGCGGACTTCCATCTCTGCCAGATCCAACAGCACCTGACACACACTTTTATCAGAAATGTCCTTAGCTGCTCTGCGATAAAACTTTACGCCGTTCCTCTCGATCTGTTCTGCCATTTCCAAGATTTCAAAGGCATTAAATGTAACACTCATTATGCACCTCCTTCTTTTTTTGCTACGGGCGGTATAAAGACACGCTGAGCCATTTGGTTATCCATCATGAACAAAGCCTGCGGACTATCCTTGATAAGCTTGAGTTGGCCCAGTACCGTGCCAACATTATTTTCTTCTTCTACTTGCTCGTGAACGTACCACTGTAGAAAAATTTCCGACGCGTTATCCTTCTCCTCACGGGCCAGGTACACCAGATCGTTAATCAGAGCGGTTACTTTCTGTTCGTGTTCCAGGGTCGCCTCAAAGGCAGCAAGGGGACAATCCCAGTCAGATGGCGGGGCATCTATCGGCCGAAGGGTTATTTTGCCGCCACGTTCAAAGACATAATCATACATTTTCATAGCGTGAAACTGCTCTTCCTGTACCTGCACTCGCATCCAGTTGGCAAACCCCTTGAGATCGACAGACTCGAAATATCCTACCATTGAAAGATAAAGATAAGCCGAGTAAAACTCCGCATTGAACTGACCGCTCAAAGCTTCTTCGATTTTCTTGCCTATCATACAGCGCCCCTTTCTGAGTCCTTTTGACACCCTAATACAAAGGACACCTTGCGATACCATACCAAGAACTGTCAAATGACAACCGCAAATCTACCTAAGCCATTCTACTTGATTTGTCATCAGGTGTCAATGGGCATATTATAATGTTGCCATTCTTCCAATCCGCCTTCAAGTTCCATCACCGCAAAAAGCCTCGCTTCGCGAATTCTCTGGCCACCGTGGCCGTTTGCCACGTAGCATGAAACCGTCTGAAATTCATCTCTTCAGTAATTACTATCGGCTCTGTTGGCATTTTTCTGGGTTAAAAGATAGGCTCGAATATTTGAACATCTCGATTTTTCTCTGTTTTTTCCGGCCATATCAGCCGAAGATTTTATGCTTTTTTTGGGCCTAAATTCAAGACTAAACGCTTCGTTAATACAGAAAAACACAAGGTATAATCATCAAATATCTAACAAATTAGCCACAAATGAACACGGATTTTTTGAAACACGTGAGAGACGGAGATTGCCATCAGAGCTATTATGAGGGTTGGTGGTTGAAGACATATTATACGCCGAACGGCTCTGCGATCGCCAATGATAGCAACGCCAAACCGATACTACCGGTTCTCCCGATGCATATCCGAGTATTCAACCCGAAGGTAAAAACAGGCCTTGCCCTGATATGTGGAAAACAAAAATGTGGTTATAATCGGGACGTAAGTTGATACAAAACTGGAAACGTTGGCCTTCGATAGGACAAATCTGTGAAGTTATAAACCAATGTGTTAATCTGAGGTCCGCCATAATAGGCACGCTGCTAGTGTATAGTAAATTTGCCCTTTATTTTAAGAACTCCCCTTTCAAAAACAGTTTATCCAAAAATAATTTTCATCATTTTTTTCGGTTCAATTCGAAATGCTGAACTTTTGCCCTCAAAAAAGCTGTGCTCGGCGATTTGATGGATGTTCAAATCTGACCAACGAATGGTTTGGCCTGATTTATTTAGCTTTACAGTTGTAACCCGTTTGGCGAATTTGCCCGGATGCGGCCATGGGCAGACCAAAGATCCTTTGGCCTCTTCTGTCATTGCTTGGCGATTTTCATCTATTTTTACCCAGTTGCCAAGGCCGGCCTTAGCGATATCGGTAATTTCCTGCATTCTTGCCGCGATACGCTCAGCCGTGATGTCCAGTTGTGACAGTTCTGCAAGGTCGGCGTCGATAACATCTAAGACAGATATGTTGTCGCTGCCCATAAAACCGCCGGAAACTAGTTTTGAAGAATGCAAAACCTCTTCCAGCCTCTGTAGTTGTGGCGATCTTTTTGCCATCTGCATATCCTCACATTTTACTCGAATTTATCATAAAAGATTTTTTCTTCGCTCATGCCGAGCCCAAGCAGTACTTTTATTGAGGCGTCAATCATGCCCGGGCTGCCGCAAAGATAAGCTTCGTATTGTGAAGCATTTTTTAAATTTTGTTGAACAGCCTCAGTTACCAATCCTCTTTGACCTGACCAATTTTCTTCTTCCTCCGGAGTCGCTATTACCGGGGCAAACTGAAAATCATTTAGCTGGGCCTCAAACATTTTCATTTCATCTACAAGAAATAATTCTTTGATCTTATTTGCACCAAAATAATATATTGCTTTGCGATTATTTGCCGTGTTCTTCATGTGATGCAATATGCATCTTACCGGAGCCATTCCTGAGCCGCCCGCTATGAATGCAATTGGTGCGTCTGTATCAGAAAGCCGAAAATCGCCATAGGGGCCATTTATCTTTATCTGGTCTTCAACTTTTAGATAGTTAAAACAATAGGTTGTACAAATACCGTTCGGCACCAGCCTGATGATAAGGTCGATAATATTTTTTTGGTTCGGGTCAGAGGCGATTGAATAGGCCCGATAGACTTCTTCGTCGCTGCCCTGATAAACGGGGGTGAGCAACTGCACATATTGCCCCGGTATATAGTCGATTTCAGCGTCGAGCAGTTCTAATCGGAATCGCTTGATGTCATATGTGAGATCCACTATATCGACACATTTGCATGTATATTCCCGAATCGCAAAAAGTTCCGGCGGAATCTCTATTTTCAGATCATTTCGAACTTTCACCTGGCACGACAGCCGAACATTTAATTCTCTTTCTTCGGTATCAAGATAGGGCTCTTCTGTGGGAAGCAGCGCCCCTGCTCCTTCGATCGCTTTAAGTTTGCATAATCCGCATGTGCCTCGCCCACCGCAGGCACTTGGAATAAATATCTTATCATCTACCAGCACAGAAAGTAGGCTGTTGCCTCCATCAACGGTTATTTCTCGCTGGTCATTGACGGTTATCTTACACTTACCGTAGTTTGCAAAAAAATATTCAGAGATTACCAGAAGCCCGGCCAGAGCGGCTCCGATTGAACTGACTATTACCACAGCTATGAATATCGATAGAATCATTTTCTATTTCCCCTGCAGTACGCCCGTAAATCCTATAAATGCCAATGCCATTAAGCCGGCAATGATCAATGTTATGCCCGGGCCCTGCAGACCGCGAGGTATCCGTTCATTAGCCAGCTTCTGCCTGATTCCAGCCATCGCGATTATTGCCAACAACCACCCTATGCCGCTGCCAAGTCCGTAGCCGATGGTTACTATGAAACTGTAATCACGAATCACCATAAAAAGCGAAGCTCCGAGAATGGCACAATTGACGGTTATCAATGGCAGGAAAATTCCGAGCTTTTGATACAGCAGCGGCGACGTTCGGTCGAGAACCATCTCCACAAATTGCACAAATGCCGCGATAGTAATGATGAATAAAATGAAACGAAAAAACTCAAGGCCAAGAGGCAGAAGAATATAATGATACGTTACCCAGTTGAGCATGCAGGTAAATGTCAGCACGAAAATTACAGCGAATCCTAAGCCAAGCGATGTCTTGACTTCGCGAGAACAACCTAAAAAAGGACACATACCCAAAAAATAGGTCAGCAGAATGTTATTTGTAAATACCGCTGAAAGACAAACTATCATTGCCTGGGCTATTTGTGATTCTGCATTCATTTTTGCTTATCCTCTCTAGTCATCTGGATCGATCGCAATATCCATGTTACTATGGCTAACATAAAGAAAGCTCCCGGCGGCATTACCATGATTATCCATTTGCCCCAATGGGGGCCGCTAAAATATGGCATCTGATATCCTAAGAGCGTTCCCATGCCGAATAGCTCTCGAAAGACTGCGATTATCAACAAAACAAAAGAGTAGCCGAGAGCATTGAACAGACCGTCTAAAAATGCTCTCCCTATCGGTTGGCTGTTGGCATAAGCTTCGCACCTGCCCATAACTATGCAGTTGGTGATGATCAGGCCGACATACGGACCGAGGCTGTTGCTCATTTGCGGCCAATACGCTTTGAGCAGAACATCTACAATTATCACATAAAAGGCTATGATCAGTGTCTCGACCATCATTCTAACGTTTCGCGGCGTAGATCTTCGCATCGCCGAAACGGTTGCTGCGCTCAGCGAAAGAGTAAAGGCCAGGGCGATACACATTACCATCGTATTTAACACCAGATTCGTTACCGCCAAAGTGCTACATATACCGAGAACCTGTTTGAATATGGGATTGCTTTGCCATATCCCATCTGAGATGATTTTGTTTATCTCGGATTTTTCCCCTG